>JBGMQN010000101.1:0-22262 GCA_048054495.1 Anaerolineales bacterium | reverse complement strand
TCGCGAACCACAAGCCGACGATGGGAGTCGAACCCATAACCTACCGCTTACAAAGCGGTCGCTCTGCCATTGAGCTACGTCGGCCTAACGACAAAAACGCGCCTGTCGCGGCGCCCGGCGATTATACCAAACCCACGATCGATGAGTCTATCAGCATCCATAGGAGAGTGTCAATTCAGATGCTTTAAGAGCCGCATGCTCCTATTGTTCAACCCGATATGCATACCGATGAGCCTCATAGAGAGCAATGGATCCTGCTACGGCGGCGTTGAGCGATCCTACCGATCCTTGCATGGGAATCCGGATTAGATAGTCGCAAGTCTCCCGCACTAGCTTGCGCAATCCGTGCCCCTCTGCTCCCACCACGATGGCCAGTGGGGGTTTGAGTCCCGCTGTGTAGATATCCCTTGCCTCAGGATGATTCTCCAACCCGGCGACCCAAACCTCGGTCTTCTTGAGCTCTGCCATGGCTCTCGCCAAATTTACGCGGGCGATATTAAGGTGTTCGCTTGCGCCTGAGGAGGCCGAGACGACGGCCGGTGTCACCCCTGCTGCGCCTCTTTTAGGTATCAGGATGCCTTGCACACCCACCGCTTCTGCGGTCCGGATCAATGTGCCCAGATTTTGTGGGTCTTGCAGAAGATCCAGGATCAGTATCAGGGCACGACTGCCCGCCGATTCGACAGCCTCCAGGATCGAGTTCAGATCGGAGTAAGGATACGGCTCAACTTCAGCCCCGATCCCTTGATGGTGATCCCCGGCAGAGTCGAGAACGGACCGTTCCACGCGCTCCACAGGGGTCGCGGATTGCCTGGCTGCGGATTCGATGGAGGGCCGGATAGATCCGGCCACCAGCAAGCGATGGACCCTTCTGCGGCCGGCGCGCAAGACCTCTTCGACTGGATGCAGGCCGTAGATAAGCTCCGATGGTGAGTGGCTCAACGAGCACCAAGCTCAGCCCCAGCCTCCGCCCCCTTTATTTGGGGGATCGTAGGAGTTCGTGGCTGCGGGCTGCAATGACTTGAAAGTGAAGGATTGCTCAACTTGCGTGACCATCGAAATGCCAGATCGTGCCCTGCCGTCCATCCTCGAGCACGATGCCCGCCTCGGATAGCCGATCCCGGATGCGATCGGCAAGCGCCCACTGCTCGGCCTCCCGAAGCTCCTCGCGGATCTCAAGGAGAAGCTCGACCAGATCGGAGGCCTGCGATTCAAGCTCACGCGGGGCGCTCAGGCGCAGCCCGAGCACTCCGGCCAGTTCGCGCAGCTTATCTTGAGCAGCGCCCAACTCGAGCGCGCCGGCTCCGGCATCACGGGCCTGATTGATCCCTCGCACCAGCTCGTAGATGGCGCTCAGCGCTCTCGGGGAATTGAAGTCGTCATCCATTGCATCGATGAAGTCCTGACCGGCCTTGTCCGTGAGTTGATCCAATGCGTGGCGGGATCCGTTGCTGTCCACAGGAATCGCCGGCTTCAAAGCGCCCTTTATCCGATCCAGCCCGCGCTTGGCAGCTTCCGCAATCTCTTCATTAAAGGAGAGCGGGCTGCGGTAGTGTGAATTGAGCACCAAGAGGCGCAGTACGTCCGCTTCGTGCATCTCCAAGAACTCTTCGATAGTAAGCACATTTCCGGTTGACTTCGACATTGCCTCGCCGCTCAGCTCCATCATCCCGTTATGTACCCAGTATCGGGAAAATGCCTTTTCAGTGAGGCTCTCCGTCTGAGCGATCTCGTTCTCATGGTGCGGGAAAATTAGATCGTTTCCACCGCCATGGATATCGATTTCGTCTCCCAGGAAGCGGGAACTCATCGCCGAGCACTCAATGTGCCACCCGGGCCTTCCCCGACCCCATGGGCTTTCCCAGCTTGGCTCACCCGGCTTGGCAGACTTCCACAATGCAAAGTCTGCAGGATCTCGCTTCCGTTCATCCACCTCAAGCCGTGCTCCTGCCTTCATCTCCTCCGGACGACGACCCGAAAGCTTGCCGTAGCTCTGGTCGCGGCCGACCTCGAAATAGACGTCACCGTCGATAGTGTAGGCATACCCTTTCTCCACCAAACCCTCCACCATCTGGATAATTGCGGGTGTCTCTTCGGAAGCGCGAGGCTTTACTGTCGGCTCCAGGATGTTGAGTTCCTTCAGGTGCTGGTCGTATTCGTCGATGTATTTTTCGGCCAACTCCAAGGGCTCAATACCCAGGATGCGGGCGCGACGGATCACCTTATCGTCCACATCGGTGTAGTTCATCACATGCTGGACTTCAAACCCTCGATATTCAAGGTACCGCCGTATGACATCGAATACGATGGACGACATCGCATGTCCGATATGCGCGCGGTCATAGACCGTGGGGCCACAGACATACATCCGGACCTTGCCGGAGTTGAGAGTATTTAGTTCCTCTTTGCTTCGGGTGAGGGTGCTGTAAATTTGTAGGGCCATCGAGCTTCTCACCCGATGTCGGGCTTGGCAAAGATCATGCGACCCGCGGCGGTTTGCAGCACCTTAGTAACCGTGACCGGAATGGTCTTGTTTATATTGCCCTTACCATCTTCAACGACAACCATCGTTCCGTCGTCGAGGTAACCAACCCCCTGTCCGACTTCCTTGCCTTCCTGAATGACATGAACGTCCATGGTCTCACCCGGAAGATAGACCGCCTTGACCGCATTAGCCAATTCATTGATATTCAGGACCGTCACGCCCTGGAGCTCCGCCACTCGATTCAGGTTGTAGTCGTTGGTCAGGATCGGGCTGCGAAGTTGCTTCCCAAGGATCACGAGCTTGTCATCCACTTCACGGACCCCTTCCACATCGAGGTCGGTGATTCTCAATGGAATGGTGTTGTCCTTCTGAAGCCGGTTGAGGATGTCCAAACCTCGGCGACCCCGTCTTCTGCGAAGCGGGTCAGATGAGTCGGCGATGTGCTGAAGCTCAATCAGCACAAAGGCCGGTACCAACATCGGCCCCAGTACAAAGCCGGTTCTGGCGATATCCGCGATACGGCCATCGATGATCACGCTTGTGTCCATAAGAATGCTTCGGCCGTTCTGCGATCCTCCACCGCTCTCGTTAGGACTCGATTGAAAGCGACTGCTCAGGAGGTTGGTAATGTCGTTCTCGCGCATAATGAATATGGTGGCCCCGAGATACCCCAAAAATATGGCACTAACAAAAGGCAGCAGCTGGCCAAACGGCGCAGGCAAAAGCGAAATTGGAGCTGATACGAGGGCTGCAATCAACAATCCTGCGATCAGGCCGGCCAGTCCGGCCACCATCGTCTGGGCTGAAACTTGGGACATCCGTCTACGGATGGCGCGCACCGGTCGTGTGGTCAGGTAAGGCGCAAGAACTAATCCCAGCAGCGCTCCTACCAGAGCAAGCACCATTCCCCAGAGCTCGGCCGAACCTCCGGCCAGGCTGCTCAGGCGCACGCCCAGGATGACTCCGCCTATGGCGAAGGCGAACATGCCAATGATCCTAAAAAGGAATTCGATACTCATATGTCAACTCTTTCATGACCTACAATCAAAGAGGGGTGAGTGCTCGGTTTCGGCACCCACCCCTTTCGGTGGTCGAATCTTTCTTCCGTTTGAGCTTGGTGGCCCCCCTTACCATGTCCGGGGCCATGCAGGCAGGTTCTAACTGCGATAAAAGAAGAATGATGTCAGATGAAACCGGGCTCGGGGATTCCCGATAAATGATTTAAGGTCCCCAAGCTGGGGAATATTATCACGCCGGCCAGTCGAGAGTCAAACAACGAACGAGGCGCCCATTTCACGGGCGCCTTTCATGCTTATGAGCAACGGAGAACACGCTACGGAAGCGTCGCAACCACGTCAAAGCTGTCGAGAATGCGGTCCACGGCTTCCAGATCGCCGTCGCCGACGATTTGTACTTCAAGCAGGATAAGAAATGCCGTCGGATCATCCTTCGGTACCGCGGTCAATACCATAAAGAGCGATCCGCCGCTCCCGCCACAGTTGGCAAAAAGGTCGTATTTGCCGCGATAAAGCACGTCATCGTAATCATATCTCCCATCCAGCTCGCAGTCCCCCATAAAGTCCGGACGCAAGATGTCAAGCAGCTGCACATAGCCACCTAGCTGCGCGAGATCATCCGAGGCACCGAAAAAGATTCCCGGCTCATCCCAATACGAAAAGAAGTCGTCCAAGCTGGCAGCGGCGGAGATGCCCGCTCCGATGACCTCTCCGCCATCCACCCAGGGGCTCCCATCGACCTCGGCCCAGTCCGAGGGAACTTCCACCGTGATCGTGCCGAAATCATCGCTCACCCACTCGTAGCTGCTGTAGGTCCCATTCGTCGATCCTGAATCCCCACCCACTGCCGAACCAAGCTCCTCTTTAAAAGAGAACGATGTTTCCAGGGGCCGACCATTGAGCTGGCCTTGAAGGTACTGCTCATCCTCGTACCGCAACACTTCAATTGCCAAGGTCGCTTCAGGTCCCTTCGTGCGCAGGATATTGCAATAATCAGCCATCGTGCCGTCCGTCGCGAGCACCAGCCCCTCCATAGTAGTGAGGATGTCTCCCGGCCGCACACCCGCCCTGTCGGCCGCTGAACCGGAAGCCACGGAGCTCACCCAGACTCCGGAGAGGGAGCCATCTTCGCTCACCACCGCTTTGCCATTCACGCCGATAGAGTCGACATCTTTGTCTTGCCGCAACTGGTCAATGATGCCGGCGGCCACATCGCGGGGTATGGCGAAGTATTGGGAGAACAAGGGATTGCTTGCGAAGTTCACGCCAACAATCCGTCCCGCGCGGTCAACCAGCGGGCCGCCAGAGTTTCCGGGGTTGATCGTGGCATCATGCTCCAGAACCGAGTCCAGGCTGGCCCAATCCGTATCGCCATTGGTGCTGGCCTTGGATACGATGCCTTTGGTCAGAGTAAACTCGGGATCGCCTAGGGGGAAACCAGCAGAATAGATTTCCAGGCCGACGTCGATAGGACCCTCAAACCAGTCCAGGTATGGATGGTTGCCCCCCTCGATGTCGATGACCGCCAGATCGGAGCACTCTGAAACGCCCAGTACACGCGCATTCCGCGGCTCGCTCTCACCCCCTACCCAAACTTTCAACAAGGCGGCCCCGGTCACAACGTGATTGTTGGTGACCGCGATTCCGGAGGGGTCGATAATGAAACCCGATCCCCGCCCCGCGGAATTCACCTGCAAGCCGACCTCTGGATCGATAAAAGTGCCCTGCGCCTCGATCTGCACCACCGCTTGTCGCACGTCCTCCAGGCTTGAAACGGCGCCGCTTTCGGAATCGGGCTCGTTCTCGGGTTCGCTATCCGGTTGGGCACGCTCTTGCGTTGGGGGAGGAGTGGGATCTCCAGAAACGGTCTGACCGAGATTGCAGGCTAGCGCAGCCATTGCGAGCCCGGCAATCATCAGCCCCCATTTTTTGGTTTGTATCATCGATGCACCCCTACTCGGACCACAGACAGGCGGACTTAGTATAGAGGATGACCCTACGCACCAACAACGCCTGCGGACTTACGCCAAGCCTACAGACTCAGTTGGGGTCTAATGGATGGGCTAAAAGAAGACGTACTGCGCGGTTGCCATGGCAATCAAGGCCACCAGCAGCAGTATGGCGGACGCCGCGCCCAGGTTGGACAGACGGTTCTGAAGGCTCGCGATCTCGCCCGCCTGCTCTGGTGAGGGTGGGCCTCCAAGGCTGGCTCCCAGCTCGGCAAGCTTACGGCTGGTGGATCCCGTCAGGATTCCCGCAATGAGCGCCGCAATGCCCGCCAGGCCACCGATGGTGAGCATCACTCCTGTACCGGCCGACAGCCACTCGCCACGCAAGCCTCCTGATGCCCGCCAGTAAAGCAGCAGACCCGTGAGAACGGTGAGGCCCGCCGCAGCTGAGATCGCCGCGATATAGCGTGTTCCCAGCACCAGGCGCTGCATAAACTTGGCTCCCTCCGGTCCCGCCTGCCCGGCCGCTGGCCCGACGTATCCGGTCAGCAAGAATGCGCTGCCGGCCCAAAAGGCAGCACCCACAATATGAACTATGCGCAGTAACAGTACGTAGAAATCCATGGTCTCTCCTCACCGCTTGAATTCCGGAATTATAGCTTCGGCAGCTGTTGCACCGCCGGACCACAGGCCCCTAGTCCAAATGATCCTAACTAAACTACAATCCGCCTTGTGACCCTCGAGACCGGATCGATCCTATACGACCGATATCGCATCGAAAGCCAGCTCGGCAAAGGCGGGATGGGTACGGTCTATCTGGCCTACGATCAGACCCTCGATATCAAGGTCGCGCTCAAGGAAAACCTCAATCCGGATCCCGATTCGGAGGCCCAATTCAAGCGCGAGGCCAGGTTGCTGGCAAGCCTTCGGCATCCGAATCTTCCCCGTGTGACGGACCACTTTATCCTGGATGAGGTCCAATACCTGGTCATGGACTATATCGAGGGCGATGATCTGCAGACGCTGATTACTCGCCAGCGACCGGATGTATCGGATGTGCTGCGCTGGTCGGATGATGTGTGCGACGCACTCACTTTCCTACACACACGCCAACCACCGGTGATCCACCGGGATCTTAAGCCAGGGAATCTGAAGTTGCAGCCGGATGGGCGGGTAGTCCTGGTCGACTTCGGCATTGCCAAGGCGCACACAGATAAACAGACCGCCACCGGCGCCCGAGGCATGACGCCCGGCTTCTCCCCGCCGGAACAGTTTGGCGGTTCGGGAACGGATGCGAGAAGCGATCAGTATGCTCTGGGGGCCACCCTGTACTACTTGATGACCGGCAAGCAGCCGGCCAACAGTATCGATCGGATGCTGAAGCAGGGTGAACTGGCTCCGCCACGCGAGATCAATCCAGAAATCCCTGTGTATGCAGAAGTGGCGATTATGCATGCCCTGGCGTTGCCTAAAGATGACCGGTTTCCGGATGTCGCCAGTTTCAAGTCGGCCATGCACGGCGGCGCGGACCTGCCCACCGTACCTGCGGGCGGATTGCCACGCGTGGTCCGCATCGGCGTACCCATACTGGTATTGGCCGCACTTGGCATAGCTGGTGTATTGATCGTCAGCGGCGGAGCCCTCTTTGGTGGAGGACAGAGTGCAGAGCCAGAGCCCACAGAGCCGGTGGCCGCAGTCATCCTCGATCCTTCAGATACGCCTTCACCGGTGCCCCCCACCGCCACGCCAATCCCGTCCGAAACGATAGAGCCGACGTCACCCCCAACCGAAGCTCCCGTTCCAACCGAGACGCCAGTTCAGGTCGTGTTGGGGGGGAGCTCCAAGATCGCATTTGTGAGCGATCGGGCCGAAGAAGTACTACAGATCTGGACCATAAATCCGGATGGGACCAGCCCGCGTCAGCTCACATTCGATCCAGGAGAAAAGACTCAGCCGAAATGGTCCCCGGACGGCTCACGGCTGCTCTATGTCGCTCCCGGCGGGACGGATGACTTTGGCAACGAGCTGGGCTTGGACCTCTGGGTGATCAACGCCGATGGCACAGGGATCGCGAGGGTGACCCGCTTCGAGGGTGACGACACCGACCCCGCCTGGTCGCCGGATGGTTCACAAATCGCATTCACCAGCACCCGCGCCAATGACACCCCACAAGTTTTCATTAAGGACACCGATTGCCTGGATACTCCTGAGGGTTGTGAGAACGTCCGTGCAAGAAACGTGTCCTGTCACCCCGACTTCTGTGCCGTGGAATTCTCGCCCGCCTGGGCTCCGGCGGGAGTGGATCTGCCAAACTGGCTCGCGGTGGACTACAGACTGGCAGTGTTGGTATCGATCAACAACGCGCCCTCGGAGATCTTCGTACGACCTCCGGAGGTCGCGGTGCCGGTGGATTTCGATCGGCGCGACCAGGTGCGCAACCTGCAAGACTTGAGTTGGTCACCCGATGGCGCGCGTTTTCTGTTCACCTGGTTCTACAAACGCAGAGTGAATGAGATCTATACAGCTCGGCTCGAGGATCGTGCAGCTACCTTCACCAAGCTCACCTCCACCAATGGCAACAAAGAGCCGATATTCTCTCCCGACGGCCAGCTGATCGCCTTTACCAGCACCCGTGGAGGCAAGCCGGACGTTTATTTAATGACTGCCGGTGGCGGCAATCAGACCAACCTGACGAACAGCCCCGCCACGCGCGACATGCATCCGGATTGGCGGCCACCCTTCGACGGGTAGCGTAGCGCGCGTGCGGCCGAAGTTCCGCGCAACCCCAAGCAGCTACAGGCAGCTTGGCCAGCTACAGGCAAACTAAGGAACGATTTCGATCAGGACCCGCTGACTCTCGGCCCGGTTCCCGGCTGCATCGTAGGCGCGGGCGAAGACTTCGTAATCGCCAGCCCGATTGGGGAGCGTCCAATCGACGGTGAACGGCGAGGCGGTGGCCGTTCCGATGCGGCGCCCGCCAACGAAGAAGTCAATTCGCTCGAGCCCAACCTCATCCACGGCTGAAACGCTGATCGTGATTTCTTCCACCGTTTCGAGCGAAAAGGCATCGCCTGCGGATGGAACCAACAATTCCAAGATGGGAGCCTCGTTGTCGAGGGTCACCGCTGTTGCTGCCGTTCGCACTTGCCCATCATCCAGCACGACCAGAAGCTGCAGCGTGTAAAGACCGTTCAAGCCCTCCGTAGACCAGGTTCCCAGGCGGCCGCCCTCGACCGGCTGCTCCTGATCCTCCCCGATCTGGATCCAACGAGTGGGATTGAGGCCTTGCCCATACTGCAGGCGGAAGTAGCTAAATCCCTCCGTGTTCGCATCCCCTCGAACGGATACGATGTCACCTAGAATTTCAAAAGGCGCGGGAGACAGGATCTGGATCCCTGGAATTTCAGTAGGGTCGGACGGGAGCGTGTCATACTCCTGCGGGGGTCGCTCAATGCCAGTAGCGATGGCCCAATCCTCGGCCACAGAGGGGGGAATGAAATACACTCGCTCTTCGACGGATTGAAGCGGCGTGAGAAGCGTGGCCAGCTTGCCCGTCTCCCGGTTGACTCGGAAGGGCTGGTAAAGATTGTCATAGTGCGTTGGTTCGGTGCCGAGAACAAACACTTCACGCACGATCTCGGGGCAGTATAGGGTTGGCAGGAGCCCGGATGGATCGCAAACCTCCACTTCCGTCACCCCCAGGGGCATATCCCAGCTCCGGGGAGGCAGCTCAGCCGAAGCGAATCGCATAACCGCGTTCCATATCGCGGCCGCCCCATTCGTTCGGTCCACTGCGATGAGCGGGGATCCCCCAAGCCAAACGCCAACCGCGCGCTGCGGCGTAAAGCCGATCGCCCAATTCCCTGCGCCTTCTGGAGCCCCGCCAGAGATCGCCCCCGCTGCCCGTCCGATCTCCAGACTGTTGCCTTTGCCGAGCTCCTCCCAACGCACCGACTCGTCGGATAGGATATCAACCACCAGGAAAGCAAGTTGAGGGCTTACCACGGCTCGCGTGGAGGGACGGTACTCATATAGGACGGTCCCCTGCGAGTCCTCGACCCGCCGTATGATGGTGGGAGTCGCCTCCGCTCCCGTACGTCTCCCTTCGGCCGCCAGCACACCATAGGCCGATGTTAGATCGAGCAGGCTGTCTGAGTCACGCGCTCCACTCAAGCCCAGTTGCGTCAATGTCCTGGCGACGCTTTCTGGGCCGAGGGCGGCCAGCGTCGTCGCCGCGGCGTCCGGATAGGTGTTGGCCAACGCGGTCCGCATGCGCACCGGCCCATGAGGATCATCGCCCAGATCAACCACCATGCTAGAGGGTGTGCTGCCGCGCGAGAAGGCGGTCAGGTAAGTGAAGGGATCCAGGAGCGGCCCTGGGTTCCGGAGCTCATCAAAAGAACCCTGCGCGGCCAGGATTTCGCCGGATACAGGATCGATCACAACCAGTGCCAATTCATCAATCTCGTGGTCGAAACCAGCGTCTCGTGGCCGCAGCGTGGGAAGCAGCGCCGCAGATACGCACGGGCTCCCGACTGAGGTGCCGCTGACGGTACCGATGGGCTCTCCGGATAATCGCAACACGTGGGAATCAGCCGCACAGGTGGCCTGCTGCTGCAGGTCGTAGTCGATGGTCGAGATAACTTTGAGGCCGCTCCGACCGACGACTGTGTCGCCTAATGCTTGCGTGACTTGGTCAATCAGGAACGTAGCGAAGTCTGGAAGCTCAGGGATTTCCTGTGACGGAAAGGGATCGTCCCGAGCGGAGCGCGCCTCGGCCCGCGTAATGGATCCCTCCGCCAGCATGGCGTCCAATACCCGCTCCCTGCTCGTCTCAGCATCCAATTCGGTTGGTGCTGAATCCAGGAGAGCCGCAAGCGAAGCACTTTCCCCCAGGGAAAGCTCGTCGGCATGCTTCCCGTAGTAGACCAGGGCCGCCGAATCAATACCATACGCGGCGCTGCCGTAGTCGGCGCTGTTGAGGTACCAGGCCAGGATTCGTTCCTTGGGATATCGGCGGGTGAGCTCCGCGGCCAGCAGGGCACGCTGAAGCCCCCTTGCAAGCGATGGCTCGCCCGGAGGCAGCAGAGCAACTTCCACCAGTCGTTCGCTGATGGTCGAAGCCGTTTGACTGGACAGATCATAGCCGGGGCCGATCCAATAATCAGGCTCGACCGCGGCCACCGTCGTCTGTGCCAGGCTTGCTGAGGCCAATTCGGGGTCGATCCACTGCCTGGACTGCGCATCCGGATGCAAATGCTGGTACAGGACGTGCTCGCCTGACCTGTCGTACACCAGGAGCGGTCGAAAGGTCTCAGCTCCTCGCATGCCGAACTGTGCCTCGACTTGGACCACATCTGGCAGTCCACTGACCATCGCCAGATAAGCCGAAGCGCCGAGCAGACCCAGTCCTGCGGCCAGCCCCAAAACGAGAGCAAGCGCAACCACCAGTGGATCGCGGCCTTCGCTGCGGGCGGATCTACGAGATCTGCGGATCTTTAGTGCAGAGGGCATCTTGGGAAATGAACCTGCGCTCACGGTGATGGCAGGGCCAAGAATTATAATCAGCGGGCTGTGGCAAAGCCATCAGGCCATTGAGTGCAATTCCTGTACCCACGCAATTGTCGGACCCTGCTCCCAGGACGCATGCCCATGAAGCCACCCGACCTACACGTTCACACCCGCTTCTCCTGCGATTGCCATTCCACAATGCTTGAAATGTGTCGCGCGGCCCTCACGGCAGGCGTCACAGAGATTGGATTCACGGAGCATTACGACCTCATTCCTGCAGATCCATGCTTTGATTTCTTCGATATGGCGGCTTGGTGGCAGGAGCTCGAGCACCACCGCAGCGAGTACGCTGGAAACCTGACCATCTATGCCGGAATCGAGCTGGGTGAGCCCCACCGTTACAAGGAAGAGGTTCAAGCCGTGCTGGAGGAATATCCATGGGACTACGCGTTGGGATCACTGCATTGGGTAGGAGATGAGCTTATCTTCGATCAAGCTTACTTCAGCCGCGAGCCTGATGCGGCATACCGAGAGTACTTCCTCGAGCTGAGAGAGATGGCGGAGACCGCTCAGTTCGATATCCTAGCTCACATGGATGTCATCAAGCGTTATGGCTTCGACATCTACGGAGCATTTGATCCCACACGGTACGAGGCCGAAATCCGGGCGGTGCTATTCGCGATCGCCGATCGCGGGCTGGCCCTTGAAGTAAATTCATCCCAACTTCGACGCCCCGTAGCGCAGTCGTCTCCCGACCGACCCGTGATTGACTGGTTCTTTGAGGAGGGGGGACGTTGGGTCACTCTAGGATCCGACGCACATGAGCCTGCATATGTCGGCCACGGACTCGAGATCGGTCTCGCCGCCGTTCGGAGTGCCGGATTCGAGGGCGCGGCCCGGTTCCGGCAAAGGGTTCCCCAGCTGAGCGAAGTAGATGGGTGAAGTAGCTGGCGTGGCTGACGTTGCTAGTGTGGCTGACATTGCTAGCGTGGCTAGCGCCAGAATCTGCGAAGTGCATCGTTTGGGAACGGTCGACTACCTGGCCGCCCGGGCTCTCCAGGAGCACCTGGCGGACGAGATTGCTGCCGACCGGCGCACCGCCGCACTCATTCTGCTGGAACACCCTCACACCTTCACATTCGGGCGCAGGGGCAAGTCGGACAACCTGCTCTGGAACGAAGGCGAGCTTGCCGATCGCCATGTAGAAGTGCACTGGACCGATCGGGGAGGGGACGCGACCTACCATGGGCCAGGGCAACTGGTAGCCTATCCCGTGCTGCCGCTAGGGCGTCTCAAGGCAGACGACCGGCTACCGTCGGTCGACTTCGTGGGCTACTTACGCGATCTAGAAAAGGTGTTGATTCGCACGCTGGCGACGCTCGGGCTGGCAGCAGGACAGCGCAAGGGTCACACCGGAGTTTGGGTGCAGCCGGATGTTGCTTCACGGTGCAAGCGCTGTCCCCCCGCGGCCCGCAAGCGCCCCTCGAAGCTTGCCTCGATCGGAGTGCGGGTGACCGCTCAGGGGGTGAGCCAGCATGGTTTTGCGCTCAACGTCGCGCCCGACATGCAATACTGGGAGGGAATTGTGGCCTGTGACCTACCCGAGACTCCTATGGTTTCGCTGGCCGACCTGCTCGATCCTGTTCCCGGCTTGGAGCAGGTAGCAGAATCGGTCGTTACTGAATTTGGAAACGTCTTCCAAATGACTATGGTGGAAGCGATCGCAGCCTAGTTAGTGGGCTGCGCACGAATCCTCCCCCGGCACGGCTCCTGCAACCAGCGCTGGAGAGGTCCATCCATGAAGAATATTCTGTCCATCGACGGTGGCGGCATCCGGGGGATCATTCCGCTGGCTTGTTTGATCGAGTTGGAGAAGGTAGAGGGCCGTCCCTCGCGAGAAATCTTCGATATGGTCGCCGGCACATCGACCGGCGCCGTTATCGCGGCCGGGCTCGCGATCGGAATGAGCGCACGCGGCCTTATGGCAATGTACCGTAATTTGGCCCAGTCCGCCTTCAAGGCGCTTCCATTCTGGAAAGTGGCGTTCAATTTAGGCAATCATCGCTACAGCAGCGAATTCATCGCACAGACGCTCGACGACATCGGCGCCGATCGAGAGATCAATAGCCTTCCGATCGACGTCTTCATCCCC
The DNA here is from genome assembly GCA_048054495.1 of Anaerolineales bacterium. Classification (GTDB taxonomy): domain Bacteria; phylum Chloroflexota; class Anaerolineae; order Anaerolineales; family E44-bin32; genus JADFRG01. Next base: position 9,149 of record JBGMQN010000101.1, on the reverse strand, counting down.
GGCAAGAACACGGTCACCAGCCGCACTGACTTCTTTGTACGTGACAACGAGGGTAATGCCGCGCTTTGGGGCCGCCTGCCGCTGAAAGATGCCGTCCTGGCCAGCACCGCTGTACCGACCTACTTCCCCGCCCACACTGCAACTCTTGATGGCGAGACCCATACCTGGGTCGACGGCGGGGTGGGAGTCTCGGGAAACCCATGCTATCAGGTTGCGGTCGAAGCCATTCACTACAGTGCAGGTGCCTATCCGCCGGGTGACACGCGCATGCTGTCCTTCGGCACCGGCCGTACACCTCACCCGATCAATGCTCGCAAAGCCAGCTTCCTTCAGTGGAGCGAGTGGGTGCTTCGTGAGCTGCTCGAAGATGCTTCGGAATGGCAATCCTTTGTAACCAAATTGGAGTACGGCGGGTCTGGCCGTATCGATTTTCGTCGCTACAATCTGGATCTTGCTCCCGATATCATGGATCAACTCAATGTCCAAGTTCCCCCCGGTAGAGATGTGAAAGACATCGGCCTCGATGCGGTCTGGGCAATAGATCTGCTCCAGGACATTGGCCGAGCCTTCGCACGGCGCATCGATTTCAACGACCCTAACGGACTCTTCATGCGCTCCACCATGGGCGGCCAGCCCCCGCTTTTCTAGTCCGCTCTTCGAGCGTACCGAACCCCCAAAACTCCTCCGTGCTATACTCCGCCGGGTTTAAGCAGATCCCTGTGCGCGCATTAACCATCCGCTCCGAGGGGCCCTCCCTCTTTACACGCATTCGATTGGGCGCTTTGCTCATTGGCGCGCTCTTGTTCCTCGCAGCATGCAACCGGCCTGCCGAGGAGCCACCCGCAAATCTGCTGGCGACCTCGGTTTCTTCCACGCTTACCGCACAGCCGGTCGTACCAGCGACCTCCACCCAGCCTGCCGAAACCCCGGTGGCTGGAGGCGAAATCGATGAGAGCACACTGGAGCCCACCGAAACCCTCACAGAAGCCGAAAGCACACCGACTGAAGATGCGGCGGAGGTCTCTCCCACTCCCAGCTACACTCCCATTCCGCTTGAGCCTGGGGATCCACGCGCGGGTCTCAATCTGTCGGATCCGGACTATGCGGATGACTTCAGTGAGCGCTTCACCTGGTTCGAATTCAGCGACCCCGAAGGCGCCACTGTCGCCTGGGAGGATGGACGCCTGCAGGTCACCGACCACCTGACGGATGGAATCTTGTGGTGGACGACCACCGCCATTGAGGCTGAAGACTCCTATACTGAGATCATGGCGCAGGTATCGTCCTGCTCAGGCAGGGACGCGTATGGGATGGGAATCCGAGTCAGCGGGGATAATATCGATCGAGGCTATACCCTGGAGATCTCCTGTGATGGCGCCTGGCGCGTGCGCAAATTCATCGCATTTGATGAAATACCGGCCGTCCTGCGCGATTGGACGGAGTCGGACCTGATCCAGAGTGGGCCAGATGCCAGCAATCAAATCGGATTCCTGGCAAATGGCGACCAGCTATTTGCGTTCGTCAACGGCGAGTTGCTCGACACGGTCGCAATTGAAGACGCAGATTACGTATCGGGCGTGCCCAGCCTATTTACCAACGCCTCACAGACCGCGAATCTCACCGTGAATTTCGATGACTTCAGGCTCTGGTACCTCCCCCCATGAGCCGTCCGTCCGAAGGTGGAGTTGGCCCATTGCGTTTCTTATTCTCTCCGCCGCGGCCTTCCTGAACATCGTCGCGTGTGCGCCTTCAACCGCGCCCGGGCCTACGCCGTCGCCTGCCATCCCGATCATCGTCGCTAGCCAACCACTTCCCACGCGAACCGCTCCGCCGCCGACGCGCACCGCGATCCCCGAGCACAAGATCGGGCTGGGAGCACCCGACTATGAAGACAATTTCGAATCCGATTCCGGATGGGAGACCGGCGCCTCGGCCCGCGGAGCTGTCAGTCGACTGGGCGAGGAATTGGTCATCTCGGTTCGGGGACCCTCTTCGGTGCTCTCTTCATTGTCTCCAGTTGACGCATTGTCGGATTTCTTTGTCGAGATTGAAGTCCACTCGGAGATTTGTGAGGCCGGCGATGAGTACGGACTCATGGTGCGCACCGGTGGGCGCGGCAACCCCGGGCAGGATTCGCATTATCGCTTCCTGATTACTTGCGATGGAGCCGTTCGCGCCTCGCGCTTCCTGTCAGGATCGGAGGCGCCAATACTGCCCATCACCCCAAGCGCGGACGTGCTTCCGGGCGCGCCAGCTGTGAACCGAATTGGAGTTTCGGCGATCGGCGATGAGTTTCGTTTTTTTGTGAATGATATGCAGGTATTTCAGCTGAAGGATGGCGAAATTCCCGCTGGGAGGATCGGGGTGATCGTTCGCGCGCGCCGCGCAGCTCAGACGACAGTTACTTTCGATAATCTTAAAGTCTGGGATCTGGCCTCTGGTTAGGCAGGCGGAGGAGATGTCCGAGAAACGAACCTTTCGCAACCGCCTCAATGATCTGGAGCCTAAGGAGTGGATCAAGTTCCAGAAATCCTGGTTTGTTCACGATCCCCCTCCCAGACGCAAGGACGCTAAGCTTCATCCCGCCAAATTTCCGGAGACGCTCGCGCAGGAATTCATTGAGTTCTTCACAAAGGCCGACCAGACGGTTCTCGATCCAATGCTCGGCACCGGATCGACTCTCATCGCCTGCCTTCGCAGCGGGCGCAACGGGATCGGGATCGAGCTCAGCCCAAAGTATGCAGAGCTGGCAACTCGGCTCGCAGAGCAGGAAAGGGGTTCGCTCGCCTCTGAGCATCTCCGCGCGGAAGTAATTCAGGGTGACGCTGCGGACCTGCCTAATTTCAATTTGCCGCCCATCGACTATGTATTTACCTCTCCCCCCTACTGGAACATGCTCCACGCCAAGGGCGCAGGTACACAAAAGAACCGCCGCGAAGATGACGATCTTGATGTCACCTACTCAGAGGACCCTGCAGATCTAGGAAACATTGAAGACTATGACGAATTCCTCGAGCGTTTGATTGCGATCTACTCCACCCTCCGGGAGGTGCTGAGGCCTCGCGCATATCTGACGATCATCGTCAAGAACGTAAAGAAGGGGGGAAGGATTTACCCTCTTGCTTGGGATCTTGGTCGAGAGTTGGGACAGGTTTACACTCTCAAGGACGAGAAGATCTGGGCTCAGGACAATATACGCCTGGCTCCCTACGGCATGGGGAACGCCTGGGTCAGCAACACGTTTCATCACTACTGCCTTCAATTTCGCTTCGAACCCGATTGATGCGAGAGGTATGCGTGCTTTCTGGTTGCCAGCGTGGTACAACCCGGGTATCCTAGGTCCGCAGCACCCCACCGTAATTCTGAATGTATCTCGCTATAGAAGGTGTGATAGGCGTCGGGAAGACCTCCTTGGCCCGTCTGCTTCAGCCCGTGTTCGATGCGCAGCTGCTGCTGGAGGTCTTTGAGGAGAATCCCTTCCTTACTGACTTCTATTCAGACCGCCAGCGCTTCGCTTTTCAGACCCAAATCTACTTCCTGCTGAGCCGCTATCGCCAGCAGCATCATGCTGTCCCTCAGGCCCTCTCAAACGGCGATCTGATTTCTGACTATACGTTTGCAAAGGACGCTTTGTTCGCGGGCCTAAATTTGTCCGGGGACGAGATCGAAACCTATCGATTGGTACACAACGCGCTTGCAGAGCGAATCCCGCTGCCCGACCTGATCGTGTATTTGCGAGTAACTACTGACGTTGCTATGCAGCGCATCTCGATGCGAGACCGTCCGTACGAGCGCAACATGCAGTATTCCTATATCGATCAGCTAAACCAGGCCTATGAGGAATTCTTCGATCAACACGATAAGCTCCCCGTTCTTATCGTGGATTCAACCGCGATGGATTTTGTATCTCGACCGGGTGATCTGGACACTGTGGCGGACCGGGTGCGTCAGAAGCTCGAGATCCCGCCCTACCAGCAGCACCTGCCCCTAGAAAAATCTTGAGGATCACCACCGAGAAGCTCTTAGATCTTGCGCGGAAAGAGACCGAGCGCCGGCCGGGAATCGTATCAGGCTACGTGATCGGCTCCGCCGCTGGTGGGGATCCCATCTTTGGCGGCACAGCCGACGTGGATCTGGTACTGATACACGAATACGAACCAAGTGTGCCGCGAGAGATCGTCCCTCTCTCGGACGAGGTTCACCTGGACATCATGCATCACGCCAAGCGGCTATACCAACAGCCGCGGGATCTGCGTGTAGATCCCTGGCTGGGCCCCGCGATGTGTGAGCCCATTTTCCTCTACGACCCGACCCACTTTTTCGAATGGGCACAGGCCTCCGTGCGGGGCCAGTTTCACCGCCCAGACAACGTGCTTGCCCGGGGTTCAGCGTTTCTTGAGCGAGCCCGTGAATCGCTGCAGGGTTTGGAAGCCGAGCAGAGGTGGCTCCATGGTTGGCTGAGCGCGTTGCTGGAGGCCACCAATGCAGTGGCTTCGCTGGATGGATTTCCGGCCTCCGGTCGCAGGGTCATGCCACAGCTAAAAACAAAACTGACCGCCGTTGGCCATCCGGAGATTTATGGCCACTTCCTTCGATTGCTTGGCGCAGACAATTTCGTGGATTCCGCAGCTATGGAATGGGTTTCGAGCTGGACGACCGCCTTTGAATCGGCCGCCAAGCAATCTTCCGACCCCGAGCTGTCCGAGGTTCGCCGGGATTATTACCTGGGCGGCTACCACTCGATGATCGAAAATGGATCTGCGGTTGAGATCTTGTGGCCGCTTCTATCCAGCTGGGATCGGGTGATCCGCGCACTCTCCGTGGCGGATGCACACCAGACTCAAGTTCTGGATACACTGGAGTTGTCCATTGATCACGCCAGCAAGCGAGAGGCGGAGCTGGAAGACCTCTTGGACCAGACTGAAGGAGTTCTGGAAAGCTGGGCCGAGAAGGTCGGAGCGTAGCAGGATGAGTCACTTTGTTGCAGTGGCCGGGAATATCGGGGTGGGGAAGTCCACGCTTGTGAGATTATTAGCGGAGCGAATGCAATGGACACCGTTCTTTGAGCCGCAGGCGCAGAATCCTTACCTGTCGGATTTTTATCAGGACATGCAGGAGTGGTCTTTCCAGTCCCAGATTTTCTTTCTCTCGCGGCGTTTGCGCGCTCACAGAGACATTGCGGATCATCCGGGCCCCGCAGTGCAGGACAGAAGCGTCTATGAGGACGCCGAGATCTTTGCCTATAACCTCTTCCTCGAGAGAAACATGTCCGATCGCGATTACCGGACCTACCGCGATCTCTACGAGGTCCTGACCCGCTTCCTGCCGCCCCCCGACCTGGTGGTGTATTTGCGGGCCTCCGTGGATACCTTGATGAACCGCATAGCGATGCGTGGGCGCGACTACGAGAAGGGCATCCAGCCCGATTACCTTGGACGCCTGAATAATCTTTATGAGGATTGGACCGATCGGTTTTCGCTTTGCCCGGTGCTCACCGTACCTGCGGACGATCTAAACTACGTCCTGCACGAAGCCCATTTGGATCTCATCATTTCTAAGATCCAGAGCAAGCTGTCCGGTAAGGAAGAGGTTAGGTTTGAGGCGGAGGAGATCTCGCGCAGCTAACTCGGTTTTTGCTTCCCCCTTTCGAATCCTATACAATCCAATAACGGGTGCCCATTGACAAAGCCCAATGAACATCATTAAGGTCTCCGCCAATTCGCGAACCTCGGCCGTCGCTGGCGCAATCGCTGGCGTGATGCGGGAGCACAACCGCGCAGAAGTTCAGGCAATTGGAGCAGGCGCAGTCAATCAGGCCGTGAAGGCAATTGCGATCGCCCGCGGCTACCTCCAGGAAGACGGTCTGTGCATCGTGTGTATACCCGAGTTCACTTCAGTCACAATCGAGGGAAAAGAACGAACCGCTATTCGGCTGGTTGTTGAGCCGCGCTAGAGTTCGCCCCAAGCTATCGAACGGCAGGCAGTTTGAGCATGAGCGCCTCCACCGCCAGGCGCAGGTTTGCATGGCTGTCCACTGCGGCCAACGTCGCTGAGAGCGCTCTCATCATCCTGTAGCGATCCGCCGGAACGACCCGTACGACCGCACGCTCAAACCCCGGTAACCGATCGGGGTTTCGGGGCCGGACATCGGCCTGGTAGCCGAGATAGAGCAGGTCGCGCCAAAGGCTTAGCCATGCCTCCAATGTCGATCGAACACGGCGGCGCTGAATGAGAAGCTTTCCCCGTCCAATGATACGTTCAACCAGCGCGAAACGGCCGCTGATATCCAGACTCAGTGCTTCACTCAAGTTGTCTAGGGCTGCCATTCTCTGTTCCAGGTGGTCAGGGTCTGCTTCCCAACGAAGGGCCCTGCCTGGCCGTCCCTCTGATAAATCAGCCAGCATCTCGGCCCTATCGATTTCGACGGATCGGTTTTGAAGTGCAAGCGAGATCGTCGCCCTGGAGACCCCGCGCAGGGGAATTACTTCACACCTGGAGACTACCGTAGGCAGCAACAGTTCTTGTGCAGTTGCCGTGAGCAGGAGCACGACCCGATCCGGCGGTTCTTCAAGAGTCTTTAGCATAGCGCTGGCCGCGCTGATGCTTGCTCGGTGGAAGTTCTCCAGCAAGGCAATCCTCCAGGATCCCTCATAGGGAGCCAGGGCCAGCCGGTGCTGCAGGGCTCGCACATCATCGACTTGAAGGGTCGGATCTGGCGCAAGGATATCTAGATCGGGGAAGGTTCCCTCCGGGATAAGACGGCAGGCGCGACACTCGCCGCACAACTCTCCTAGCTTACCCGCGCGCTCACAACTTAGGGCCTGCGCGAAATGGCTGGCCAAGGTGCGTTTTCCGACCGATTCTGGGCCGACGAATAAGTAAGCATGTCGCGTGCGCCGATCCACAATGTGGTGCTTGAGCAGCTCGACCGCCCACTCGTGGCCGATCAGATCCCAACTCACGTTTCCATTGTATCCTTTGGTTGGAAGTTCAAATCCCAAAGCCGGATCTCTGACGCGGGAAGCCTCAGATAGGATGAGTTTGAATGATGGATAAGCAAGATAACTGGATCGGTCTGTCCGAGGCCGCTAGGCTGCTGGGAGTACATCCATCGACCGTCCGTTCGTGGGCCGATAGCGGAAAGCTTCCCGTCCATCGAACTGCGGGCGGCCACCGGCGCTTTTTTCGATCGGATATCGATGCGCTTCGCCGCGGGCCCGAGGCAAGCGGAGCCCAATTTGTGATTGAGAATGTGATTGGCCGCACGCGTCTAGAAGTCGCCGAGGGTCGTTTAGAAGATCAGGCATGGTATCGGAATCTGACGGAGCCACAGCGCGAGGCCTATCGCGATGAAGCTCACCGGCTCCTCCAACAGGTGGGCGAGCTCATTGGGGCCGAATCATCGGAGGAGCCGCGCCAAATGGGTCGGGAATATGCCAGAATCAGCCTGGAGGCCGGGATGACGCTCGTCGAAGCGGTCGAGGCCTTCCTGTTCTTTAGAGGACTCTTGATTGAGAGTATCTACAGCCTTCAGGAGGCAAAGAGCGGGGCAACTTGGACACCCTTCTACCGTCAGGCTTCTCGCTTCACCGACACCCTACTGGTCTCGATCGTCGAATCTTACCAATCCGGTTGAAACAGTATAATCGGTTGCTCGAGGTCCGACACAATGCCAAATGCTCTTTCCAAACTGATGAATCAACCGCTGCTCTTGCGCATTCGGCGCAACCACGGCCTGGAGCATGCCACGATCCACATGCTCAGTGCCAAATATCCACGCATACCGATCGCCGGCCGCGCGGATGCCAACGGGTTTCTCATCCTGGGGCGTTTGCCAACGGACGCCATTGCTGAGAGTGCGGATGAAGCCGCCGCTCGACTGCGCGCGGGCGAGGAGCACCTGGCTATCCACCCGAATTGTGGGACGAACTTCCTCACTGCGGCCGTTCTCGCCGGGCTCGCGTGCTTCGCCACGTTATTGGGGGGTAGAACAGATCGCGCCCGCGATCGCCTGGAACGCCTTCCCCTGGCGATCCTGGCCACTGTCTTGGCTCTAATCATCGCCCAGCCGATTGGTTCCGCCGCGCAACGGCATGTGACTACTTCCAGCGAAATTGGGGGGCTTCGGATCGGCGAGGTCCAACAGCTGCGCCGCGGGCGCACGACCGTGCATCGGGTGCGCACACAGGGCTAGCGTGAGCCCTCCCTCGGTCTACCTCTTCTACGGCGACAACCCGCTCGCCATCTCTGAAACGATAGCGGAACTTGAGGCCAAGCTCGGGCCATCTTCTGAATTTAACGTCCAGCGCTTTTCCGGCAGAGCGCTCGATCTCGAGCAACTGCGGGCGGCGTGTGGCGCTCTGCCGTTCCTCTCCAGCCGGCGCTTGATCGTGGTGGAGGAGGCTGAACGAATCCCGAATAAGGAGTCGGATCGTTTCGTACGGCTTATGGATGAACTGCCCGATTCTTCCGCGCTCGTGCTCATCGAGAAGATCCAGATGGATCAAGCGCGGAAGTACAAGAAGGCTTCATTTCTTTATAAGTGGGCACAGGACAATCCCGAGAAGGCTTATGTGCGTGCGTTCATGAACCCAAAGGGTTCGGCCTTCATCCATTGGCTGAGCGAGCGGTCGAATGGCCGGATTGACCAGGATGCGGCGCAGTTGCTCTCTCACTACGTGGAGGAAGATACGCTGCTGGCTGAGCAGGAGTTAATAAAGTTGCTCGACTATGTGAACGATGAGCGGCCGATTGCCGTCGAGGATGTGGAGCGACTAACGCCCTCTCACGGTCAGTTGGACATCTTCGCGGTCGTTGATAGATTGGGCGATACGCAGGGTACGCTTCCGCGTCTCCAACGCCTTCTCGAAGAACAGGACCCTGCTTATGTGTTCCTGATGCTGGTGCGGCAGTTTCGACTGATGATATTGGCTCGCCGGGCGATTGAGATCGGGGAGGACCCGATCGCCTCCATGAACGTGCCGCCATTTGTAGCGCGAAAGGTCAGTGCCCAATCCCAGCAGTTCACCACTTCTGAGCTGAAGGGCATCTATCAGCGATTCCTCGACCTGGATGTCTCGGTCAAGCGCGGTGAAGCAGAGCTGTCACTGGATCTGATCCCGCTCGTTGCCAGCCTGTCCTAGTACTTC
>JBGMQN010000026.1:0-2207 GCA_048054495.1 Anaerolineales bacterium | reverse complement strand
CCAGGACCTTCGCGCTGTGCATCCCCATGATGCCCAGCATGCTTCGAGATGCGCTCGGACTTGGCTATCTGCTCCTCCGAAACGCAGACACGATCGAGGATGCCTACCGCTGGCCCAAGGCGCGCAGGATCGAGCAGCTCGAAGCCTACAAGCGACTGCTGCAGTCTCCAGAGCCTCAGGCCGCGCAGGAATTTGCCGGGATGTTTGACGACGGTGAGGACCTGGAGAACCCGGATCACCTGGAGCTGCTGCAATCGACGCCTTACTTACTGGAGCAGGTCGATCTGCTGCCCAAGCCTTACGTCGAGGCCATCACAGAGCATGTCGTACGCGTGATTGAGTGGATGCAGAAATGGGTGGCCATGCACGATGATCAGAACCGCCTGAAGCTGCTAAGGCTCAAGCAGCTCGATGACTACTGTTACGCCGTAGCGGGAATCGTGGGGGAACTGAGCACCAGCCTGATCGGCCTCTACCGGCCCACATTGAAGGGGACCCAGCTGCTGGTCATGAGATCGCTTGAGACGGCCTGCGGTGCAGGTCTGCAATTGACCAACATTATCAAAGACGTGTTTAGGGACCATCAGCAAGGGCGCTACTATATTCCGCAGGAGTACCTGACGTTTGAGAACGGTGGCACCCATGAAGGGCTCATGCCCATCGTGGCCCACGCCTACCGCAATCTGTGCCTGGGAAGGGAATATGTGAGGGCCATGCCGGAGGAAGAGTTCGACATTCGAAAGGCGATCCTGGTTCCCTTGCTGCTCGCCGTGGCGACTCTCCGCCATCTGCTGGAAAACCTGGATGGGCTTTTTGAGGGCGCGGACGTTAAGATCTCGCGTGAGACGGTGGCGGAAATCTTAATGCTCGCAGATCAAGTGGCGGGGGGCAACATCGAGGTCCAGCGAGCCTGGGACGACCTATCCGGGCCGCTGCTGGAGCTAGATGGAACCAACATGTTGGAGCCTAAGCCCGCATAGAGGCTGTCTTAGATGTAGCTTGAGACAGCCTCTTTCCTTTCCTTCTTGAGATCGATCTTCTGCACAAACGCCTCCTTGGTCGAGTACTTAGAGTGTAGTAAGCAGCCACAACGCCAGCAGTCCAGAGGCGATCGTCAACCAGGTGTTCTTGAACCGCCATGCTACCAAGGTGGCCAATGCACCCGCCAGCAGCTGGAAATTCGTTGACGATATCGTGAGCTCTCCGTCCACAAGCAGCAGTTCAGGCAGGACGATCGCGGCCAAGACCGCGGGAGGAATGTAGACCAGTCCTCGGCTGAAGGTTGGCGATAGCCGATCCGGCGGGATGAGCACAGTGAACGATAGGCGCGTGAGATAGGTCACTGCCATCCCTCCCACGATGATCAGCCATATTTCAGCGTTCGGCATCGGTCGATCTTCTGTTCATCCACATACCAACAACGATCCCGACCATCGCGCCGATGAGCAGGCCGAGCCGCAGCGGCAAGCCGCTCAGCAGCACAGCTATCACCCCGGCACTGGCGGCCGCGGCTAGTGTAGGCCGGTCTACCAGAGTGGGGATCAAAAGCGCTATGAAAGTCAAGGGAAGGGCAAATGCCAGCGGGAAGCTGGTGGGGATCCCACCGCCGAGCAGAATTCCAAGTGCCGTGCTGATTTGCCAGGCCGACCACAGGGCCAGGCCGGTTCCCAGGGTATACCAATGCGCCGCACCTGTGTTTCCGCGCCGATAGCGGATAGTCGCCGTGGCGAAAGCCTCATCCGTCAGCAACCATGAAAGCGAGAGCTTCCACCGTATGGACAGGGGCGTAAAATGCGGGGACATACTGGCGCTGTAGAGTGCATGGCGTAGGTTTACGACGAATATCGTGACCACGATGACGGTGACCGGTGCCATCTCTCCGATCAGCCCCACCGCGATGAACTGGGCGCTCCCCGCGAACACTAGCAGCGAGAATCCCTGCGTCGCCAGTGGGGGAATGCCCACCGAAATGGCCAGCGCGCCAAAGATCAGACCGAATGGCATGACGCCGAGCAAGATCGGGAGCTGATCCCGCACGCCCGTCAGGAACTCCGATCTAATACTCGCTGATTTGGGTCTGTTTTTCGAGCTCATTGGAAGTACATCGGGCAATCATTCAGCTCCATGTGCAGATTGCGCTTTCTATTCGGGATATTTTCCGCATTATATTGCTATAGCGCAGAGTAATTTGTGCTGGTGAGCCTTGG
>JBGMQN010000060.1:37675-49333 GCA_048054495.1 Anaerolineales bacterium | reverse complement strand
CCCTTCCCCAGCCCAATCGCGATCGGGTTGGCGCCCTCACCGCACTGATCCTCATCGCCTATGCGCTGATCCGAATTGTCACTCTTCCAACACTGGAGGCCGAGCTGGCCGTGCTGGGCCTCATGGTGCCGGTGAGCTTCGACGTACGGGTTGTGATGCTGACCCTTGCTGCTGCGCTCGCCGCCACTGGAGCGCTCTGGGTACTGCAATCTCACCCCCTGGCCCGCATTCGCAGCCCTGAATTCCCAGCCAGTCTATTGCCAGGCCTGGCGGCCCTGGGCCTGGGCGCCGCCTTAAATCAGCTGCCAATTAGCTCAGCTTGGTTGATCGGGTTGGTTTTTGCCGGAGGTCTGCTGGTGGCGGTGCTCTATGCAGAATTTGTTGTGTTCGACGAGCGCGACCCGCGCGCGCTTGGCGTGATTGCCGGATTACGAACCCTAGGCATCGTTCTTGTGGTAGCGGTAGCCTTTGCAGCGCTGGCGGGCGGACTCAGGGCCGTGTTCAGCGTACCGGCCGTATTCGCCGCCAGCACGATCGTAAGCTGGCGCTCTCTGAAGCTGGAAGCTGCCAATAGGGCCGTTCTGCCCTATGCGGTGGCCTGCGGCTTGATTGCGTCCCAGATCGCATGGGGCCTGCACTATTGGCCTACTCGCCCCATGCAGGCAGCGCTGGTCGTGGGCCTGACAACGTATGTGGCGATCGGCCTGCTGGTAGCGCTCCTGCGCAAATCCATCAGCCCACGAGTAGCTTATGAATTTGCGGGTGTTTCGCTATTGGTCCTGGCTGCCGTGCTCTTCATTGCCTGAGCTCACCTTAAGTTCCACCTCAACCACCGCTCCATCTTCATAGCGATAGGCACGACAGATCCAGTCCCCTTCTTCTTGGGACCATATGAGCTGAACCGCCTCGGGATAGGCAGCTTCGCTCAGGTCAATTTCGGAGGGGCCGGGCGGCCCGGAGGGGTGGGAATGATAGATGGCGACCAACTCCAGACCGCGTTGCTCGAAGCCGAACAGGGCCTGAATTTGTTCCGCCGGATCCATGCGGAAACGAACCGGGCTTTCCGCCACGTTCGTGATGGGAACCGCTTTCTCTACGCGGGAACGGGCACCGCCCAGGAGACCGCAGGCCTCTATGGGAGTATCCTGAGCCACGTGTTCGAGCATCCGTTGATACTGCTCGGCCGAAAGGCGGATGCCATCTACCTTCATGCTCAATCCCCGCGCGGCTCAGCGTTGAATGCCACCCTCGGTCAAACGCCGCATGTCGCCCAGCGCCCCCTCGAGTTCCTCTTCGGTCAGGGGGCGTTCATCGCTGACGTGCATCAGGGACTCAGATCGGACCTTCTCTCTGGCCACTATTCCGACGGTCGTGTTCCTTGAGAGCGCCTCCTTCACCAGCTCCGCGCCTTGGCTGTACCCGATGAGTGGGTTGAGCGCGGTTACCACGATGGCGTTCTTCTCCAGCCAACCGGAGGCTTTGTCGACGTTCGCAGACACGCCCAATACGCAGCGCTGTGTGAAAGCGCTTACCGCGCCGATGGTCACCTGCATCATTTCGAAGAGGTTGTGTGCGAGTATCGGCATCATCACATTGAGTTCCAATTGACCGGCCTGCGCCGCAAGCGACACGGTCGTATCGCACCCGACGACGTGGAACATGGCCATATCTAGCATTTCAGCCATAACCGGATTGACCTTACCCGGCATGATGCTCGATCCGGGTTGCACCGCAGGGAGGTGGAGCTCGTCCAGGCCGGTCGCGGGGCCCGACGACAGGAGCCGAAAATCGTTGGCGATCCGAATCAGGGTCAGCGCCAGGGTTCTCAGTGCGGCGGAGAAGTCGACCATGTCCGCCATCGACTGCATACTCTCAAATAAGTTGTCGGATGGCTCGAGTTTGAGGCCCGAGAGTTCTTGAATTCGCACCACCATTCGTTGATGGTATTCCGGATGGGCATTCAGTCCTGTGCCGGTAGCCGTCCCACCAATACCCATGCGCCTCAATCCCACAGCTGCGCGCTCGATTCTCTCTCGGTCGCGGGCTACGGCCTTGGCATAGCCGCTGAACTCTTGGCCCATCCGGATCGGGACCGCATCCTGCAAATGGGTTCGCCCTGACTTCACGACCTCGTCGAATTCGCGGGCCTTCTCCTCCAGCGCCGCGCCCAGTTCGTCCACAGCCGCCAGTAATTCGTCGAGACGCCAGAGACACCCCAACCGGATAGCGGTTGGAATGGTGTCATTCGTGGATTGCGCCATGTTTACGTGGTCATTCGGATGAACGCGGTACTCGCCAGGCTTACCTCCCAGGATTACCGTGGCCCGATTGGCAATCACCTCATTCGTATTCATGTTGTGGCTGGTGCCGGCACCGGCCTGGAACGGGTCAACAACGAACTGATCGTCCCACTCGCCATCTCTCACTTCCTGCGCCGCGGTGGAGATGGACTTTGCCAGGTCTTGATCGAGCAGACCCAAATCGGCATTTACCTCAGCCGCGGCGCGCTTGATCGTCGCCATTGACCATATGAATGCCCGCCAGGGCCGCAGCCCACTAATGGGGAAGTTCTCAACGGCGCGCATGGTCTGTGCGCCGTAAAGCGCACCACCTGGCACTTTGACTTCTCCCAACGAATCCTTCTCAATACGGACGTCGCTCATGGATTTCCTCTCGGTAAGCCTCACCCCATATGCTTTACGCTTCAGGCCTTGCAGTGCGCGCGCTTCAGCCCGGGCCTCACGCTTCAGGCCTCGCGGCCCTCATCGAAAAAGGGAGCCCGAAGGCTCCCTCACAAACTCAACGCAGGAGTTGACTATTCATCCAGGGCCTTGTAGCCCATGCCCTCCGTGAAGTAGTCATAGTTGGGCGGGATGTCGGGCGAGAAATCGACCACCTCCCCGGCTTCGGCTTCCCGTGTTGCAACCACCTTGACCGGTTCGCCATGTTCGTCTTCACCCTCCCAAGGCGCATCGTATCCGGCCGTTCCTTGCGGCATGCTGAGCACTTCGCCCCCCTTTGCGACATAGTCCGCAGGTACTTCCTCTTCAGGGAAGATGGCCTCGTAAGGACACTCCGGAACGCAGGCCCCGCAATCGATACAGGTGTCTGGATCGATATAGTACCAGGGCCACTGCTCGACGGGCTTCCCCGGAAGGATGCACTCAACCGGGCAAACATCTACACATGAGCTGTCCCGCAGGCAAAGGCTGGTGATGATGTAAGTCATTCAGTTCCTCCAAAGATAGGGGCAGCTCTACCCCGCCGCCTCCTGAATACGATTATCGACCGCGGCCCAGTTTACATCATTCCAATAAGCTGCAGCAAATTGTGCCCGCCGGTTTTGACAGTTCGAGTATTATGCTTGTTTCCCGACATCAATGCCGAGGATGGGTGTCATAGCTTCTGATAGCAGATTGTCCTGATTTGGAGCGCTGAATTTCCATCGATCGGGCAATGGCGTGCGGTTACGAATTTTAGACCCCCGCATCGTATAATGTCAAGCTTGTTATGCAAAACAAGGCTTCGCGGCCTCCGGTCGGTGCTGTGCTCGCGCTCGCAGTATTGGCAGCTTCGTTTTCTTCCATCTTCATCCGATTCGCGCAGTCCGAAGCATCTTCGCTCGTCATCTCCGCATATCGGCTCGCGATCGCGACCTTGCTGCTCTCCCCGATACTCTTGTTCCGCTATCGGGGCGAGGTTCGATCACTTGGCCGCACCGAAACCCGCCTCTCGCTGGTTGCAGGCGTCTTCCTGGCCCTTCATCTCGGGACCTGGGTCACATCACTTGAGTACACAAGCGTAGCCAGCTCGGTGGTGCTCGTTCAAACCGCACCGCTCATGGTCGCCGCGCTTTCCCCTTTGCTGCTCGGCGAGCAGATCAGCCGGCGTCTCATGGCTGGTCTGCTGATTGCCACGGTGGGCGGCGTGATTGTGGGCATCAGCGATGCGTGCGGAGCAGAGGGTTGCCTGCAGCTGGATGAGCTTTTCCGAGGGACCGCTATCCTGGGCGATCTGCTGGCGCTAGCAGGGGCGGCCGCCGCCGCGGGCTACATGATTGCCGGTCGCCGAGTGCGTCGATCGGTCTCTCTGGTCCCGTACATCGGAATCGCCTATGGTGCTGCCGCGGTTATGCTCATCGTTGCGGCATTCTTCGAGGGTACGCCACTCTTCGGCTTTGAGCCCATAACTTACCTTTGGCTCGTGCTGCTTGCCGTATTCCCTCAACTGGTTGCTCATACCTCATATAATTGGGCGCTTGGGTACGTGGCCGCGGCAGTGGTCGCGCTAGTACTACTCTCGGAGCCGCTGGCCGCCGGCGTCTTGGCTTTGCTTATTCTCAACGAAACACCGACGATCGTGCGACTGGTCGGAGGCCTATTGATTTTGATTGGAATCGGCCTGGGGACGTTCCAGGCGAATTTAGCCGCATCGGAATCCTGAGGGAGGACCGAAATGCAAATACGCTGCTACCGCTGTGGGTGGAGCTTCGCCATAAAACGAGATGAAGCCGCTTTTGCGCTTGAGGCGCTGGAGGAGACTGGGGGCACACACTATGATTCAAGCTGTCCTCGCTGCCGCCATTCCAATCGGATATCGCTGGAGCAATTGAGAAAGGCCGCTCCGCGTTCTGCCGATGAGCCCGGCTCAACGGAGCGCCAGGTCGCGAAGGAGGTCGCAACGGGTGAGGGCGCGGAGCCCGAAGCAGCCGATGAGGATCTAAAGGACGGCTCGGGTGAGGGCGAGGGCGTGGAGCCCGAAGCAGCCGATGAGGATGAAGAGAACGTCTCGGGTGAAACCGAGCCTGAAGAATGAGGTCAGACGGTTTCGGCTGCGGGGACCCATGACCGGGCGGTGCCGGCCAGCAGCCCTCCCAGGGTAACCATGGCGGCAGCCACAGCGAACACCACATCAAACCCAAACTGATCAGCCAGGAATCCGCTGACGAGAATGCCGATAGACCCGCTGGCAAACGTGAAGCCCAAAACCGCTCCAGAAGCCGCCCCTACATAGGTGGGCACCATTCCCTGAGCATGAACCACGATCGGGCTGTGGGAAATTCCTATCAACCCACCTGCCAAGAAAACGAGCAGGTATCCCCACGCACTGGCTCCGAAGGTAACCATCAGTAAGAGCGGGATCCCGGCCAGGATCAACGTGCGACTGACAAGCGTACGCTTATCCATTCGATCCGCGAGCCATCCACCGCCAACACCCCCTAGCGCCGAACCGCCCGTATACAGCGCGGCGAAGATCCCGAACGCGGCCGGACCGTACCCAAGATCATTGTAGTATTTGGGGATAAAGGTGATCATCGTCATCAAGGACCACGAGCGCAAGGCAATTAGGATTGCGAAGGGGACGAATCCTCTCCAGTCGCCTGCGCTGGAGAGTGCATCACTGATGGAGGCCGAGTGACGGCCTCCACTGGGGATCCGTAGGCCGGCGTATATGCCAACCGGCAAGACCAGCAGCAGCAAAAGGATCAGTCCGGGGACGCCGCGCAGTTCCACGAGCACTCCGCCTAACGCCGGCCCCACCGCATAGCCAATCTGACCGAACAGGAAGAACAGGGAGGCCGCAAATACGACCCGTGAGGCTAGATGGCGCCTGGCCCGTTCTGTGGCTTCCGCCGTGCCCGCCGGGTGAAAGGCAGCCGATCCCATCGCGGTGAGAACGAGCATCAAAAGTGCCACGCGGCCCGGAATCAGCACCGCTGCGCCAAAGGAGAGCGCCATCCAGAGTATCCCCAGCGTCGCAACCCATCGGGCACCTATTCGATCGGCCAATAGGCCAAAGACTGGCTGCAGGACTGATCCCAGCAGCGTATAGGCCGCACTCAGGACCCCGATCAAGACATTGGATAGGCCCATTGGGCCGCTCAAGGCTGCCAGGATTAGGGCGCGCTGTCCATTGATCAGATCTACCGCAAAGTGACCAACCGCTGTGGCGCGAAAGGAGCGATCGCTGAACAGACTCACAGATAAAGGTCATGCTCAGCAATGTAGTCCGCAACCGCGCGTGCGACCAGATATCGATAGGGCTTGCCTGAAGCGACTCGACGCCGAACGTCGCGGGAAGCGACATCCACCACCGGAACTTCGAGGAAATGAACCTTGTCAGCGAGCCCTGGAAGTTTTTTATCCAACTGCTCGAGATTGGCCTCGACGTCTGGGCGGTTCAGCACCACGATCGCATCGGAGAGCTGGACGAAGCGATCAGGCGAGCGCCAGGCCGGCAAATCTCGAAGCGAATCCTTCCCCATCACGTAAGCGTGCTCTTCTTCAGGCCGCACTTCGGCCAGCTCAGCTAGAGTGTCCACCGCGTAATGCGGCCCGGGACGGTCCACCTCCAGCCTCGAAAGCTCGAATGCCGAGTCATTCTGGATTACGAGCTGGACCATATTCACCCGGTGCTCGACCGGGATAATAGGTCGATCCGGCTTGTGCGGAGGCTCGCCGGTAACGACCCAGAGCACCTTGGACAACCCCAGTTCGAAGCGCGCTTCGTCCGCCAACACCAGGTGGCCGATGTGTGGCGGATCGAAGGTGCCGCCAAATACACCGATCACTCCTCCCACTCCATTTCGTATTCCCCGATGTGAACCGTGTCTCCGGCCTTGATCCCCGCTTCCCGCAGTCCTTTATTCACGCCGATTCGGACCAGCAGCCGCTGGAACCGTCTCACGGCTTCCTCGTACTCCCAGTAGGTCATGGCTGCCGCGCGCTCGATCCCCTCTCCCGATATCCGCCAAGACCCGTCTGGCTCGCGTCCGATCTTAAATTCCGAGCCATCGGGCTCCGGTCTGTAGACCCTAAGCTGCTCGCCATCGACTGGGCTCGCAGTTTGGGCAAGGCGGTGCGCTTCCAGCAGCACTGGCCCCAATCCCGTTCGCGCCAGGGCTGAGATGGGGGAAGGCGTGATGCCAATCGCCTCAAATCGGGCAAGAAGCGCAGCCCAACCACTTTGGGCCTCGAGCAGATCCATCTTGTTGACAGCCACGACCTGCGGTTTCTTGCCGAGCGCCTCGTCGAAGAGCGCAAGCTCGGAGTTGATCTGAGAAAAGTCGGCGACCGGATCTTTCGCCGACCCGTCGACCAGGTGGATCAAGGCTCGTGTGCGTGATATATGTCGCAAGAAACCTGCGCCCAGGCCGGCCCCGGTGTGGGCGCCTTCAATTAGCCCGGGAATGTCTGCCAGGACCAGATTGATCTCTTCGTCGATTTCAGCCACTCCAAGGTAGGGCTCCAATGTAGTAAATGGATACTCCGCGATCTTTGGCTTGGCGCGGGTCACAGCAGCCAGGAGCGTAGACTTCCCGGCATTTGGCAGGCCTACAATCCCCACGTCGGCCAGCAGACGCAGCTCTAGCCGGAGCCAAAGTTCCTCCCCTGGCTCCCCTTTTTCGGCCATTCGGGGCGCCTGGTTTCGTGATGTGGCGTAGCGCGCGTTCCCCTTGCCCCCCCGCCCACCGCGGCAAACCACCATTTGGTCTCCTGGGCTCAAGAGCTCTCCCATGATTTCGCCGGTCTCGTCGTTCATAACGATCGTGCCTGGCGGCACTGGAACCTGAAGATCATCGGCGCTCTTGCCGTGCCGGTTGCTTGGACCTCCTCGCCCACCCGCACCTGCCTTGAAGTGCCGCCTGCGTCGAAAGCGGGACAGCGTGCTATGCTTCTCAGCCAATACGAGCACTACGTCGCCGCCCCTCCCCCCATCTCCACCATCTGGGCCGCCTCTAGGAACGTATTTTTCTCGTCGGAAATGGACAATTCCGTCGCCTCCGCTGCCGGAGGCTCCGAAGATCCGTGCCTCATCTATGAACATCTCACGTAGCCTAATCGCTCAGGATTATAGTTTGCCGGGATCGCGGGAATGAGCGAGCCCGAAGGATTATACTCACCCGCTTTCGTCCCTCGGAAACCGCGTGACCCGATTGCTCCAGTTTGCACTTGTTGTATGGCTATGATAGATTCTTCGCGCTTCGAAAGGTTGCGATGCGATCCTCCCCAGTCCCAGACATCGTTGTGGGCCGCTTGCCACTGTACCTCAGGGCCCTGACCCAGATGCAAGCTGAAGGAAAGGAAATCACCTCCTCTCAGGAGTTGGGTGAGCGACTCGGGATTTCTTCGGCTCAAATTCGCAAGGACCTCTCACAGTTCGGCGAGTTCGGTAAGCAGGGAACCGGCTACAACATCGGCTACCTCAGCGATCAGTTGAAGGAAATATTAAAAGTAGATCGAGTGTGGGACGTCGTGCTTGTTGGAGTCGGCTACCTAGGCAGAGCGCTCGCGAACTATGCCGGGTTTCTCGACCGGGGGTTCAGGATCCGCTTAATCTTCGACAACGACCCAAAGAAGATCGGGAAACAGGCGGGAGATTTCACGATCCAACATACAGCAGATCTGGACAAGCGGGTTCGGGCCGCCGGCATTCGGGTGGCCATGCTCGCGGTCCCCACCGATGACGCCCAGGCAGCCGCAGATCGACTGGTTGAGGCGGGGATACGTGCCATCCTTTGCTATGCGCCGACCTCTATCAACGTTCCCCAATCCGTACGCGTGCAGTATATCGATCCAGTGCTGCACCTGCAGCACATGACCTACCACGTTTCCTAAAGATCGCTTCGCAAAAGACCAGGAAAGACTGCGGCCTCTGCAATTCTGGGCTATCTGTGGGTTCTCTGCTTTGGATTCGACGCACCAGGCATGGCTATGCACAACGGTCCAGAGGGCTTGCGTCAGACGGTCGGCAGATTTCTGCGGAGTCGCTCCAACATATTCAGTCCTCGATTCGATCCGATGGCGATCGAATCGACCGGCTCCTCCGCTAAGTAGGCCGGGACACCGGTCTCGCGCGTCAGCCACTTATCGATGCCCCTCAGCATTGAACCGCCGCCACAGACTACCATGCCGCGATCGATGATGTCTGAGGCCAGCTCAGGCGGAGTGCGCTCGAGCACCTTCTTAATAGCCGCCAACTGAAGCAAAAGCGTCTCCTGGAGCGCTTCCACGACCTCGTTGGTGGAGAGTGTGATCGGCCGCGGCAGGCCCGTAACTTGATCCTGACCCTGGATCTCCATGGTCCGCTCTTCGTCCTGGGGTACGGCTGCTCCAATGCGGATCTTTGCTTCCTCGGCAGTCCGCCGGCTTACGACCAGCCCGTACTTCTTGCGGACATAGCTGGCAATGGAATCGTCCATCTTGACCCCGCCGATTCTCACCGCATCGGCCACGACAATGCCGCTCATGGCGAGCACCGCGGCCTGCGTGACGCCACCACCCAAGATCACCACCAGGTTGCCTGAGGGAGTGGCGATCGGAAGGCCCACACCGATGGCCGCCGCGAGCGGTTCCTGGATCAGATGTACCTCGCGGCTGCCGGCTTGCAGGGCGGCTTCGTGCACGGCTCGAGATTCCACGCTGGTAACGCCGTAAGGAACGGTGATCATGGCACGCGGCTTGAAGAGTCGCGCCGATCCGCACACTTTCTCGACGAAGATGCGCAGCATGCGCATCGTGACTTCAAAGTCGGCGATCACCCCTTCGCGCATCGGCCGCATGACCTCGATGATATCTGGCACGCGGCCGTCCATCTCCCGTGCGGCCTGGCCAACCTCGACGATCTTGAGCTCCTCAATATCCACGGCCACCATTGTGGGTTCGTGCAATACGATCTCACCCCCGTCGCTGATGAGGGTGTTTACGGTGCCGAGATCGATGCCGAGGTCTTTGCCGAGAAATCCCATCGCGCTAGGATTCTTCGTTCCTTCCAATACGAACGCGCGGCGTCTTTCGGCGGTGCTTCCTGGCGGTCGATAGCCAGAGTTCCGACCTCTTTAAGGAGGCCTGGATGGCGAGATACTCATCCGTGTCTGGCGGTGGACCCTGGGCGAGCAGCTCTTCGGCCCTGCGGCGCGCGTTCTCGGCCCGCTCCTCGTCGATCTCCGCTACGAGCTCGCCAGAATCGGCCAGCACCACCACCGCGCCTGGCAGAACCTCCATCACTCCACCCGCCACGGCAAAGATCTCTTCCTCCTCACCGTAACGCACGATGAGTTCGCCGTATGCGAGGGTGGTAAGCAGTGGCGCATGGTTTGGCAAGATCCCCATCATGCCCTCAGTCCCGGGTGCGACGACCATGTCAACCTCTCCCTCGAAGAGCTGGCGGTCCTGGGTGACGATCTCACAGCGCATGGGCATAATTACTTCAGGCTTTCGGCCTTCTCCGCTGCTTCTTCGATCGGACCGATCAGGTAGAAGGCCTGTTCCGGCAGGTCGTCATGCTGTCCATCCAGGATCTCGCGAAATCCTCGTACGGTGTCGCGCAGCTTCACGTATTTTCCGTCCTGCCCCGTAAATTGTTCTGCCACGAACATCGGCTGTGAGAAGAAACGTTCAATCTTGCGCGCTCTGGACACAATGAGCTTATCGTCTTCGCTGAGCTCCTCGATGCCGAGAATGGCGATGATGTCTTGCAGATCTTTGTAGCGCTGCAGCACCTGCTGCACATCGCGGGCGACCGTGTAATGATCTTCCCCGACGATTTGCGGATCGAGGATGCGCGAAGTGGAAGCCAGGGGATCGACTGCGGGATAGAGTCCCTTGTCCGCAATGGCGCGCTCGAGTGCGATCGTCGCATCCAGGTGCGTGAAGGTCGCCACGGGCGCAGGATCAGAGTAGTCGTCTGCAGGAACATAAACTGCCTGCATAGAGGTAATGGAACCCGTTCGTGTGGAGGTAATCCGCTCCTGCAACGCGCCCATTTCAGTGGCCAGCGTCGGCTGGTAGCCCACAGCAGAAGGCATGCGACCCAGCAGCGCAGAGACCTCTGAGCCGGACATGCTGAAGCGGAAAATGTTATCGATGAATAAGAGTACATCGCGCCCTTGATCTCGGAAGTACTCTGCCATCGTGAGTGCTGCGAGGCCGACACGCAAACGGACGCCCGGAGGCTCGTTCATTTGGCCATAGACGAGCACCGTGTCCTTCAAGACGCCCGATTCGATCATCTCACGATACATCTGGGTTCCTTCGCGCGTCCGTTCGCCGATTCCGGCGAAGACGGAATTGCCCTGATGCACGGTGGCGATCGATCGGATTAGCTCCTGGATGATGATGGTCTTCCCGACCCCTGCGCCGCCAAAAATGCCAGTCTTTCCCCCTTTGGTGAATGGAGCGATCAAGTCGATGACCTTCAGACCCGTCTCGAACACTTCCACCTTCCGAGATTGCTCTTCGAAAGAAGGCGCGAGACGATGAATCGGATAGGTTTGAGTGGTTTCCACCGCTCCCTTGCCGTCGATTGGATGGCCCAGGACGTTGAACATGCGCCCAAGAGTGGGCTCTCCGACCGGTACTCGAATGGCGTCCCCGGTGGCACGCGCGGGCACTCCACGCCGCAAGCCGTCCGTGGCGTCCATTGCAACCGTGCGCACCACATGACCACCCAGGTGCCGCTGCACTTCCAGCACGAGTGGCTCGAGGTGCTCTCGACCTACTTCGATGGCGTCGTAAATCTCAGGAAGATCTCCTTGCGGGAACTCGCAGTCCACCACTGCTCCCTGGATTTCGACTACCCGACCGGTCGCTTCTGACATACTTGCCTCCTACCTAGTGGACTCACTCTGATCCATCCTTCAAGCGATCTGGCGATCAC
>JBGMQN010000060.1:0-37575 GCA_048054495.1 Anaerolineales bacterium | reverse complement strand
ATCACGAGCGATCACGAGTTGCCCACAAGCGCTTCTGCACCACCCACGATATCCAGCATTTCGCTGGTGACGGACAATTGGCGAGCCTTGTTGTATTCGAGCGTCAATGCGGCGGAGAGATCCAAGGCGTTATCGGAGGCATTTTGCATGGCCACCATGCGAGCTGCATGCTCACTGGCAAACGACTCCAACACGGCTTCATAGAGCTGCAGCTGGATGAAGCGGACAAGGACCAGATCGATCAATTCGCGTTGGCCGGGTTCGTAAATGTAGCTGGCCGGCGGACTACCGTCGCCAGCGACCGGATCCTCGACCTCCTCAAGCTCCAGTGGGAGAAAATGCGTGATTGTCGGCTGCTGACGAAGCAGATTGATGTAATCTGTGTACACCAGAAAAACCCGGTCGAAATCCTCTTTTTGAAACTCCTCGATAGCGAGCTTACCAATTGCCGACACATCCGTAAACGACGGCTCCGCCGGCAGATTGCTAAATTCACCCACCAGGTTCTTTCCGAGCCGGACCAAGACATCGCGTCCCTTACGCCCGATGGAAAGGAAGCTCTCATCCGCATTGAAGCGTTCCAACGCAAATCTGAGAACGTTAGAGTTGTAGGCCCCGGCCAAACCACGGTCGCTGCTAATCAGAATCACGAGCGATCGCCGTTCCTGAGGGGATTTTGCGAGCAACGGATGGACGTGCTCTCCCTCAGGGATCGCCGAGAGGTGATGCAGAATCTCGAGTGCCTTGTGGGCGTATGGGCGTGAACGGAGCACGGCCTCCTGTGCCTTTCGCACCCGGCTCGCGCTGATGGTCTGCAAGGCGCGCGTCACCTGGGCAATGTTCTTGACGCTGCGAATACGGAGCCGGACCTCGCGAGCATTTGCCATGTTCTAGTCTGGAACCCAGCCCCGATTAAAGTTTTGGATCACTTCCTCCAGCCGCGTCTCAGTTTCAGGTGATATCGCCCTCTCTTCGGCGATATCCCGCAGCAGGTCGCTGTGCGAGGACTCCACATGCCGAAGCAGATCAGCCTCCCAATCTCTCATCTTATCCACCGGCACATCATCGGCATAGCCGCGCGTTCCAGCAAAGATCACGACCACCTCTTCCTCCAGCTCCTGGGGAACGTATTGGGGCTGCTTGAGAATCTCCTGCAGGCGCTGCCCTCGGGCCAGCTGGGATTGCGTGGCCTTATCCAGATCCGAGCCAAATTGCGCGAAGGCTGCGACATCACGATAGGCCGCCATCTCGAGCCGCAAACCACCCGCCACTTGCTTCATAGCCTTGGCCTGAGCGTCCCCGGCCACCCTCGAAACCGATAGCCCGACGTTGATTCCGGGTCGAATTCCTGCGTTGAAGAGATCGCTTTCCAGGTAGATCTGCCCGTCGGTAATTGAGATCACGTTGGTGGGTATATAGGCGGAGACGTCGCCCAGAAGAGTTTCAATGATCGGTAATGCGGTGAGCGAACCCCCAGAGCCCTCGACCTTCGAAATCTTGTACTTGGAAGCATCATCCATGGCCTCCAGATCCTGTTCGGCCTCATGCTGAGAGAGGGGTCCGTCATACACCTTTCCATTTACTGCCTGCTGCTCATCCTCGGCCTCGGCCGGCACGATTACAAAGCGATCCGCCATGCGCACCGCCCGCTCGAGCAGGCGACTGTGGAGATAAAACACATCGCCAGGGTATGCCTCCCGACCCGGAGGTCGCCGCAGCAGCAGCGAAACCTGCCGGTAGGCCCAGGCGTGTTTTGAAAGATCGTCGTATACGATCAGTGCATCGCGGCCTCGTTCAGCGAAGAATTCGCCGATGGCACAACCACTATACGGAGCAATGTACTGGAGCGCGGCCGGCTCGTCTGCAGCGGCCATAACCACCACGGTGTGCTCCTTTGCCCCAAATCGCTCCAGGAGCCCAACGGTCCTCGCGACAGCTGCCCGCTTCTGACCGATGGCCACATAAATGCAGATCAGGTCTTTGCCGCGCTGATTGAGGATGGTGTCGATGGCCAGCGCGGTCTTTCCTGTCTGACGATCCCCGATGATTAATTCGCGCTGTCCGCGTCCGATTGGGATCATCGAGTCGATGGCCTTGATTCCCGTCTGCACGGGCGTGTCGATGTCTCGGCGCTGGACAACGCCTGGTGCGATCCGTTCGATCGGTTGATATGTTTCGGATTGGATGGGGCCTTTGCCGTCGACCGGTTCGCCCAGTGCGTTGACGACACGCCCGATCATCCCCTCCCCGACCGGCACCGAAGCGATACGGCCGGTGGAATAAACCGTCATCCCCTCATCGATCTCGGAATACTCACCCATGATGATGACGCCAACCGAATCGATTTCGAGATTGAAGGCGATACCCATAACGCCATTCTCGAACCGTACAAGTTCCTGTGCCGAAACATCCGCCAAACCAGAGACGCGGGCGATGCCATCGCCGGCTTCGACCGTCGTCCCCACATCCTTGCGTTCAACTGCGGATGAGAATTCGTCGACCTGCTTTTGCAGATCAGAGATGATGTTTTCTACAAATTCGGACATCGCGCCTCCCACGCTGTTCTACCATCTCGACTCCTGTTTGTCCACACGATCACAAACGGGCCTTCGACCTCCGGCCCTGACAAGAGAACTTTCGAAGACTTTGGATCCGAAAAGCACTCTGGAAGCGGGTCTAGGAACCTAGGAACTGTTCCGTCCGCGCCTCTTTCCCTCGCCTAACTCAACGGAGCGTTCGTATGCGGCCCAGATTGCACGTGCCAACCCCGTTCTGAACCCTGCCTTCTCGAGGTAATAGATCGCCTCGGCCGAGGTTCCGCCCGGCGATGTGACCTGATTTCGCAGCCTGGCTGGATGACTTGCAGAGTGCTCGTAATATTTCAGCGAGCCACGGATCGTCTCCAGCACGAGCTCCTCCGCGATCCTGCGCGGGAATCCCATATGGACGCCAGCGTCGATCATAGCCTCCATGAACAAGAACACATAGGTTGGACCGGTGCCGGAGAGGGCGGTCGCCATATTAAGGTAGTCCTCCTCTTCCACCTCGATCTCTTTGCCCAGTGCTCTCAGCAAATCCACTGCGTGCTCGCTTTGTTTGTCGGAAACTGCAGAGGTCTTGGTCCATACGGTGATGCCTGCCCCCACCTGTCCAGGCGTATTGGGCATAGCACGCACGACTGCCGGATGCTTGAGATGATCCGCGATCGTTGACAGGTTAGCGCCAGCCACAATCGAAACCACCAGCGCCTGCTGAGGAATACTGGATTGAAGGTCGTCCAGGACTTCCGCAAGCGATTGGGGCTTTACCGTGAGCACGACAACTGAAGCGCCCTCCACCGCCTTGCGGTTCTCGGTAGTGGTCTCGGCGCCATACTTTTCGTGCAGGCGCTCCAATCGATGAGGCCGAGGCCCGCTCATCATCACCCGCTCCCCGGGCAGACCTCCACGCTCAGTCAATGATGCCACCATCGCTTCTGCCATCACGCCCGGGCCAATGAATGTGATCCGTCGGTCGTCAAACATCATATTGGGTCTTCGGTCCAAGGTTCAAGTCGCATAGTTTCCAGTTCTCACTTTGTTTATCCTAGGGTTTCGCGAAGTATTGCAGAGCCAGCTTCACCCGCTCCTCGACTGCGTCGGGTGTTTCCGGTCCTAACGAATGAACCGCCGATTGGGCCTCCACCGGACTGTAGCCCAGCGCAGTAAGCACAGATACGACCTCCTCGTCTATTTCCGTTGGAGCGAAATCGGTACTCGGAGCCATTGCAATTCGATCTTTCAAATGAAATACGATGCGCTCGGCGGTTTTCTTCCCAATCCCTGGCACACGAACTAACGCTTCCGGCTGATTGTTCGCCACCGCCAGCCGCAGCGTGTCTACTGATAGGGTGGATAGGGTAGCGAGCGCCAGTCTTGGGCCCACTCCCGTCACCTTCAAGAGCTCCAGGAACACCTCACGCTCTTCCTGGCTGCTAAAACCGTAAAGGAGCAGTGCGTCCTGCCTGACAACCAGGTAAGTTTCGATGTAGATCGATCTCCCGATCGAGGGTGCGCTATCCAGTACGGTACTCGTCACGGCCACCTGCAGGCCGACTCCCCCGACCTCGAGCGTCAGGTCCTGCTCACCAACCCTCTGGAGAATGCCCCGAAGCGACGTGATCATGGATCGCGATCAGAGATCTTCAAGCTTCTGAAAGCCTCTGATGAGTGCTCTCAGTGTGAATGTGACAGATGGCAACCGCCAACGCGTCAGCAGCATCATCCGGCTGCGGTCTAGCCTCCAGTCCCAGAAGGATCTTCACCATCTCCTGCACCTGGGATTTATCGGCTCCACCGTAGCCACAGATGGCCTGCTTGACCGCCAGCGGAGCGTACTCGCGCACTTCCAGCTGCGCCTCCGCTAGAATCAGCATAGCTACGCCGGAGGCCTGGCCGACGCTGAGCGCAGTGTTTACGTGCTCGCGCACAAAGAGTTTCTCCACCGCCGAGCTATCGGGACGGTGGAGAGTCAGGAGCTGCGAGAGCTGATTTGAGATTTCGAGCAGCCGCGTGGCCTGCGGGCTATCCGCCGAAGTTTCAATGACTCCGTACTCGACTGCGGTGAGAGACCCGTCCCTCCCCTGTTCTACAATCCCGTAGCCGGTTCGAGCGATTCCGGGATCTATGCCGATGACCAGCAGGTCCTCAAGCTCCTACGCGGTTTCCAGAAGCGCAACGGCCTCTTCTGTGACGTCAAGGTTTGAGAATACGCTTTGGACATCGTCCAGATCTTCCATATTCTCAATCATGCGCATGACCTGTAGCGATTCTCCCGCGGGCAGACTCACGACCGAAGTCGGGATCATCCGCAGACTGGCGTCGGTAGCTCTCACTTCCATGGATTCCAGTGCATCACTGATGGCCTTGTATGCCTCGACCGGCGCTATGATCTCGATATCCTCCTCACCAAGGATTACGTCCTCCGCTCCCGCCTCGACCGTAGCCTCGAAGATCGACTCTGGATCCGCGGAGCCAGACGGTATCACAAAGTACGCCGAGCGCACGAACTGCCAGGAAACCGCACCTGCATCGGCCAGGTTGCCGCCCGCCTTCATCAGCTGGTGTCTGAGATCGGCTACAGTACGGTTCCGATTGTCCGTGACGACCTCGATCATGAGGGCCACGCCATGTGATGCATAGCCTTCATACATGATCTGCTCGAATCTGGCTCCTTCCTTGTCTTCACCCGTGCCGCGACTGATAGCGCGCTCAATAATATCCTTTGGCATGTTGCTTGATT
The DNA here is from genome assembly GCA_048054495.1 of Anaerolineales bacterium. GTDB lineage: Bacteria > Chloroflexota > Anaerolineae > Anaerolineales > E44-bin32 > JADFRG01. Next base: position 32,295 of record JBGMQN010000060.1, on the reverse strand, counting down.
TCGCACGATCCACCGCCAGGCGCAGGGCCACATTTATTTCTGGGTCCCCTCCCCCCTCACGCGCGGCCACCGCGATCTCACGCGCCAGACGCGTGAAGAGATTGCCGCGCTTGGCATCCGTGGCGGCTTTCTTTCGCTTGATAGTCGACCATTTAGAATGTCCGGACATGGCTCACGCTTTATGGGGATCTTGGCGATTATACCAACGGCCTCCGCAGGCACCAAACCCCTGGACGCTAATGAGCTTCCCCGAGCATCTGGCGCAGTTTTCGAATGGTATCGATGCTCTGCCCGCGAAAGTGATTGTTGGCATAAACCAACACGAGCGCATCCTCCGATTCAAGATCCAGGATCTTCGGAATCCACTCTTCCAGCTCCTGCTCGGAGTATGTGTAGTCATATCGCTCCCAGGCATGCTCGTGCTTCCACCATTTTTCTGCGTTTCGGCCGTGGAAGCGCACATAGGATACCGGCCCGCTCGCGCGCGCTACGGGTGGCATCAATCCCCGCAGCCGCGGCTCGTCGACGGCACAATAGCCAAAATCAAGCGACTCAAGCAGGGCGAACGTCTCCTCCGACACCCAGGCATGATCGCGAAATTCGATAACAGTCGGAATGTCTGACAGACCACTGCGCAGCAGGCGCAAGTAGTCGAGGTTGTCCGGCGTGGGATGGAAAGAGTAAGGGAACTGCGCCAGGACACAAGCCAGTTTTCCGGAGCGTGCTAGCGGCTCGATTCCTTCCCGAAATGCCTCGAAGTCAGGCTCCTTTCGCTCATGCGTCAAGGATTTGTTGGCCTTAACCGAGAACAGGAAGCCCTGCGGAGTGCGCTCGACCCAGCCCGCCACGGTCTTGGCGGGAGGTACCCGATAGTAGGTCACGTTTAGCTCCACCGTATCGAACTCTTGCGAGTAGAACGAGAGCCATTGCCACTTTGGCAGATCTTTCGGATAAACCGGGCCGATCCAATCCTCGTAGGAGAAACCGGAGGTGCCAAATCGGATCACGGAATGAGCACACCCGCGCCGTCAATTCTGCTTTCCTTCATATCCCTTAGCGCCTCGTTTGCCTGCTCCAATGCGTATCGCTCGATGCGAGCGCGAACGGGTATCTCGGCCGCGAGCTCCAAGAACTCGACGCCGTCTTGATAAGTGGCGTTCGCGACGCTTCTCAGCGTGCGCTCTTCCCAGATGAGGCGGTAAGGAAACTCGGGGATCGGTGTCATGTGAATGGCATTGAGGGCCAGCGTGCCTCCGGGGCGAAGCTTTGGAAGCATGATCGGCACTAATCGGCCAACCGGGGCAAAGATAATGGCCCGGTCTAGCGATGCAGGGGCTTCGTCCTCTGCATCGCCGACCCATGTGGCTCCGAGTTGCCTGGCCAATGCTTGATGGCCCTTACTGCGCGTGAAGACATACACCTCGTGGCCCCAGTGCACTGCGACCTGGATCACCAGGTGGGCGCTGGCACCGAAGCCAACTAATCCCAACCGCTCCCCCGGCTGCAGATCCGCTTTGTGCAGCGACCGATAGCCGACGATTCCGGCGCACAGCAGGGGCGCCAAATCCTCATCTCGAATCGCCTGCGGGACCTTCAATGCATATTTGGCTTGAGCCAGGATGGCTTCCGCGTAGCCGCCATCCACATGGAATCCAGTGAATTCTGCCGCGCGGCAGAGGTTCTCTTCACCGCGCAAGCAATGATCGCACGTATTGCAGGCGCTGTGCAGCCAGGGAACGCCTGCTCGTTCGCCGATGGTCCAGCCCTGGACCCCTGCCCCGATAGCGATGACTTCACCAACTACCTGATGCCCGGGCGTCAACGGGAGTCGAGGGGGATGAATGTCGCCCTCGATGACATGTAGATCGGTATGGCAGATTCCACTTGCAAGCACCTTAAGCACCAGTTGCCCCTCGAGAGGCTGCGGATCTGCCACTTCCTCAGGCCGCAAGGGGCTGCCTTCAATTGGTCCAGGTTTGTGCAGCCGGATGGCCTTCAATTGCCTGCCTTTCGGGAAGACTGTCTTCCTAGTTTGGCCGGAAGGGTGCCTGTGCTAAAATCGCGCGTTAGGTCCCATATGACGGACAAACCGATCATCTTAGATCAGGCTCAGCGGCTTGAGCGTCTGTTAGAAATCAGTCGCGGGCTAACCTCAAATCTCGATCTGCCCTCGCTGCTTCAATCCATTGTGGAGGTCGCCGCTGAAATCACGGACAGCGAGGCGGCCTCGATCCTGCTTCATGATCCCCCTTCGGGCGATCTGGTCTTCGAAGCCGTTCCGGAGATTCAAGGCGAGGGCATTAAGCAAATCCACGTGCCTGTTGATTCGAGCGTCGCCGGCATGGTGTTCCAATCCGCTGCGCCGCTGATTATCAATGACGCCATGGCTGACCACCGTATCTACCGCGAGGTCGATCGGCTAATTCGGTTCAAGACTCGCTCCATTCTTGCGGTGCCGCTGATGATCAAGCAGGAGCCCATCGGGGTGCTCGAGGCAGTCAATAAGCTGGGCGAGGCCAATTATACCGGCGCCGATCAGGCTTCCTTGGAAACGCTGGCGGCGCAGGCCGCCATCGCGATCGAGAATGCCCGGCTGATGGCCAAGCTTCAAGACGCGAACCAGGAATTGGTGCGCCTGGATCGCATGAAATCAGATTTTATTGCCATCGCCTCCCACGAACTTCGAACCCCGCTGGGGCTGATACTCGGCCACGCCACTTTCCTCACGGAGCTGGTGGAGCAGCAGCACCAGGATCAGATCGAGGTCATCATTCGCAGCGCGGAGCGCCTAAAGGCAATTGTGGAGGACCTGGCACGCATCTCTCACCAGGAGGAAGGTCAATCTCGTGTAAGTCATCAACCCTTCTCGGCCAGCGAGCTGGTCATCTCCGTTGTGGGCCGATTTGGAGAACTGGCGAAGGAAAAGAAAATTGACCTGGGTGCCGATGTGCCAAGTGCCGACAACCTCATGGTTGAGGGAGATCGGGAAAAAATTGAGATCGTCTTAACCAACCTGATCCGCAACTCGCTCATCTTCACTGACAAAGGCGGGGAAGTAGGTGTCAAGGCGGAAGCATCCGACGACTATGTACGTGTCTTCGTTGTCGACTCTGGGATCGGAATTCCGGAAAGAGATATCGATCGAGTGTTCGAACGGTTCTACCAGGTCGAATCGCACCTCACACGCAAGCACGGCGGGATGGGGCTGGGTCTCTCCATCGCCAAGGCCATGGTGGAGATGCACCATGGTCAGATCTGGTGCGAGAGCAAAGAAGGGGTTGGGAGCCTTTTCTGCTTCATGCTGCCCATAACGGAAGAGCGAGCCGAAGCCGCCTCTAAGGTCTTCACGACCTACTAGCCCCTGCTCATCTTCAGCGCAATCTATGATTCGCCGGCGTGGCCGGATCATTTTTCCCGCGACGACCTCCTAAGGTATACTCCGCACCGAAGACGGGGCGTGGCTCAGCCCGGTAGAGCGCACGGTTCGGGTCCGTGAGGTCGGCGGTTCAAATCCGCCCGCCCCGACTGCCACTCATTCGCAGGAACGGAAATCACCTTCCTCCGCCTACAAACCGCCTCTTCCGGAGTCCGCAGCGGGCTTCGGAAGTATCTATTTATGGAGAAAACCTATGCCTTATTCGCCGATTGAGAACTACGCGTTGATTGGCAATATGCACACTGCCGCTCTAGTCGGAAAGAATGGATCCATCGACTTTATGTGCCATCCGCACTTTGACTCGCCCACCATATTTGCCGCCCTTTTGGATGACAAGAAGGGGGGCAGATTCTTGATCCGGCCGATGCTGGAGCAGGTACGGCAGAGGCAACTGTATGTGCCAGACACTGCTGTCTTGCTCACGCGATTCCTTTCCGAGGAAGGAGTGGCTGAGCTGTCTGATTTCATGCCCATGGGCGAGGGGATTGATTCTCACGCGCTCATTAGACGGGCCAAGACCGTGCGCGGTGAGGTGCGCTATGAAATTCGATGTGAGCCGCGCTTCAATTACGCACGCGATACGCACCAGGTCGAGATCCAGGATGGAGAAGTGCTATTCAAATCCGATTCAATGGCACTTCGCTTGCGAACGGAGGTACCGCTAAATGTCACGGATGACGGCGCCGTATTCGGTGAATTCACGCTGGGCACCGGCCAAACGGCGGCATTTGTGCTCGAAAAGGTTGGAAGGTCGTCGCCTTCTTCCAGCCCCTCCTTCATTCCGGAGTCCTTCAAGCAGACTCTGGATTACTGGCGCGACTGGGTCGGCCGCATCCACTATCAGGGTCGCTGGCGCGAGATGGTCCACCGCTCGGCCATCACACTTAAATTGCTAACTTCCGCCGACTACGGCTCGGTGGTCGCGGCACCTACCTTTGGCCTGCCCGAAGAGATTGGGGGAGAGCGCAACTGGGACTATCGCTACACCTGGATCCGGGATGCCTCATTCACGGTGTATGCCCTTATGCGGCTGGGGTGCGTGGACGAGGCGGGCGCATTCATGCATTGGGTGGAAGACCGCGTCTCGGAGCTCAATCCCGATGGCTCGCTGCAGATCATGTACGGGATCGACGGTCGCAAAGATCTGACCGAACACACCCTGCCCCACCTGGAAGGGTATAAGGGCTCTTCGCCAGTGCGCATCGGGAACGGGGCCTACGATCAGTTTCAGCTGGACATCTACGGCGAACTCATGGACTCGGTCTACCTGTACAACAAGTATGGGGAACCGATCCACCATGACCTGTGGGAAAACTTGTCAAGATTGACGAATTGGGTGGTGGAGAACTGGCAGCGTCCGGACGAGGGGATCTGGGAGGTCCGTGGCGGTCAGCAGGAATTTTCCTACTCACGCCTGATGGCGTGGGTGGCCATTGATCGGGCCATCCGCCTGGCGCTGAAACGCTCCTTTCCGGCGCCCTTGGATGAGTGGCACGCGGCGCGCAATGCAATTTATCGAGACATCTACGCCAATTTCTGGGACGCTGACCGTGGCACTTTCGTTCAACATAAGGGCACCAATGCGGTAGATGCCTCGACATTGCTCATGCCGCTCGTGCGCTTCATCAGCCCCACCGATCCACGCTGGCTCTCCACCATGCGCGCCATCGAGCAGGATCTGGTCGACGATTCGCTCGTGTACCGCTACAAGCCCGAGGAAGCCGCGGCCGATGGTCTGATGGGTATGGAAGGCACCTTTGGCATCACATCTTTCTGGTATGTGGAGGCATTGGGTCGCACCGGCGATGTCGATAAGGCGCGCTTCATATTTGAGAAGCTCCTCGGCTACGCCAATCATGTCGAGCTCTACGCCGAGGAGCTCGGTCCGCACGGTGAGCATTTGGGAAACTTTCCCCAGGCGTTTACCCACCTGGCACTGATCAGTGCCGCGTTCGATCTTGATCGCAGATTATCGGGCGCAGGCCGAGGCGGCTAGCCGACCTCCCGAAACGCAGCCACCAGTTTACGCAGCTCGGTGTCCCCTATTTTGTGATGGAGGTCTTGCACAGGATAGGGGACTTCGATATTCGCCTTATCCAGCGCCCGAACGATGGCGGTGTTGACCCGGTCGAACATTCGTCGCGTGTCCACGAATGAATCAAGCCACCAGCGCACCCTGAAGATCATCCCCGCGTCGCCAAAATGCAGAAACAGCGCCTCCACCTTCCGATCCGGCTCCACTCCCTCGACGTGCCGCACGGCCTCGATGATGGTCTCCTTCGCTAGATCCACATCGGTTCCGTAACTGATCGGCAGTTCGATCTGTATGCGATATGTGGTGTCGGGATAAGAGTAGTTGACGAGCAGGCTCTTGGCCATCACCGAATTGGGGACGATCACCATTCGGTTATCGCGGGTCCGGACGCGTGAGCTGCGCAGGCCGATATCCATCACATCTCCCCATGTGTCGAGAGCTTGGATTTCGATGCGATCGCCGATGCGAAACGGTTGATCGATCATGATCACAAAGCCACTGATCGTGTCCGCCAGCGTTTCTTGCGCAGCGAGGGCAATTGCCAGTGAACCAATACCCAGTGTGGCGACGAGCCCACTCACGTTTACTTCAAAGCGACTCAAAAGGGCGATGAGCACCAAGATGGTCAATATGATCAAGATCACGCGCCTGCCGAAGGGAATCAGCTGGTCGTCCAACTTTGACTCTGTGCGCGGCGCAATATCTGCCGCGTACCATGCCGCGAGGCTTCCAATGAGTTTCCAAGCGATTAAGAATCCGGTCAGCAGGTAGAGCACGAAAAAGATGTTCCGGATCGATGCGCTCTGCTCGGCGATGAAGGGGATGTCCAGCCGAAGAATGGCGATATCGAGCGCGATCAGCACCGCCAGCATGTTGAGCGGGCCCCGAATTGGTTTGACCAGTGTGCGGCTGATCGCCTTACCCAGTTCTTTAAGCACTCGCCTGAAAACTCGGTCAAGCAGGTACCCAAGCAGTATGCGCACGAGCACCGCGGTCGCGAGCACGATCAGTAGCGAGGTCGCGACCTCCTTCCATTGTTCACCAGTAAGCCCTAAGACCATCTCTCAATCCTCCTTCTCTTTCTCTAATCCTAACTTTATCAATTGCGGCTGATCTCGAGGCGCCGCTTTCCTACCTGATTGCGATAGAGTAATCTCCCGAAAACGCTCAAATCCATTCCGTCACCCTTGCTACGGCGACCTGCACCATTGCCGCCTCGCATGAATGAGGGTTGCGCCTGCGCGTGCTGGCGGCAAATCACGCGCTAAGCGATAGCTGGGGAGGCAGCCAAAAAGGCTGCTGCTGGGGGCACGTCTGGTTCGTCTGGTCGGTCCCTACGATCGTCTTGCGGCCCTAGTACAGGCCCTGCATGCTTCCAGAATAACCGGTTAGCTCCACGTATCCCTGACCGTTCACCGTACCGCTCACCCTGACCGCACCCTCCCAGTACTCGAAGCTAAGCCGCATCTCCTGATCCTTGACCCAGGGCTCCACAATTAATTCCAGCCCCGCCTGGGGAACAGCAATCTCCCATCCTGACGGATAGGTGGTGCCCGTTGCGCTGCTCTTCCATGTTGTGATCGGTAGGATCTCAAACTCATCCGCGGTCAGCCACCGTGAATCTCCGTCCGGCTCAACTAGCGTCCCGCCCGATACCTTCTCTATCCCGCCATCTTTTGTGCGGATCTGGAAGAGCATGAGCTCTCTGCCATCCTCAAGCTGCAAGCCAAACCAATCCCACCCAGTCGCCTCCGGACCCAGGGCATTTGTACCCCACTCATGATCGAACCAGCTCGAGCCGCTCACTTCGATCACGCGGTCTCCGACTTCGAGGGTGCCTTGGGTTTGCATGTCGGTGAAGCTGAGATAGTAGGAGGCGTTGCCTTCGGCCTCTCCCTTTGGGCTGTAACCCCGCTCGCCATGCGCCACTATCGGCTTGGTGGCGGCGAGTGTGAGATCGATTCCGATACCGGCTTCGCTGGCGCTTAATCGAACTTGACTTCCCGTGTCGTTTAGGCTTTCGATGCTCCAATCGCCCAGGCGCACGCCAAACGGATCCCCGGTTGCGCCGGCCAAACCTGCAGAGCCCCGCTCGAATTGCTCAAACGCTACATGCTCCCGTTGGCCGATATCCGTCAAAGCGAAGTGCCCGAAGTAAATTTGATTCGTAGCAAAGTCCGAATCCCGACGCGTATCTCCTGGTGTCAAGCCTCTGCGGAAGATCGTCAGCTGATAGCCGAAGCGTTCTCCACCCTTCGAAACCAGATTGCCGGTGTAATACCACCACTCCGTCTGGTAATCCGGATGCGGTCCGTGGTCCTGAGGAAAGCTGAACTCCTGCGGACCCCGAACCTTCTCAAACCCGGGTGGCCCCGTCGCCTCAAGCAGTTCGTAGGTAGCGCTCCGTGGATCGGTCGTGCTCGGGAGCAGAAAGTACCCAACGAGGGCCGTCGCTACTACGAGGCTGACGATCGCCAATCTCATCGCTATTCTCCCCGGAGCGCCGCGGCGATGGGCATCCGGCGTAACCTGGAAACCGGGTAAACCGCGGCCGCAAGCGAAGCCACAACCCCGACCAGGATGGCTTGCAGGAAGGGACCGATGGCAGGCGCCAGCTGGATCGTCCAGCCAAAAGAGCGTACATTGATGACGTGGATCAGGATTAGGGCCAGCAGCAAGCCCGCTGGCAGCGCCAGCAGCGAGGCGGAGAGTCCCATGAGAGCGCTTTCTATGTAAGTTAGTTTCTCGAGCCCCTCAGGGGCCAGTCCGATGGCTTGAAGCGTTGCATACTCGCGCCTGCGCTCCAATTGCAGTGCAAGGAGCGCGCTCAGTACGCCGACGAAGGCGACCACAACCGCCAGAATTCGAAGAGACTCGGTGATTGCGAAGGTCCGATCAAAGATGCGCAGTGCTTCTTCCCGGATCTCTTGGTTATCCTGCACTGCCAGGCCCGTGCCGGCAAGTTCGGCTCTGATTGATTCAGCCAGGTCGTCAACACCGTCGTCGGCGAGAGCTTGGACCCCCAGGGAAGAAAGCGCGGGGTCGTCCCAGTTTTCCAGGTAGATCTCGCGGCTCATCAGCACAGTGCCGCGATCCGACGAATAGTCATAGAAAATACCGACGACCTCGAATGTCCTTGGTCCCGCATCCGTCTCCAGCACCAAGGTATTTTCGATGTCATTCCTAAAATCCAAGGCCTCACTGATGACGACCGCTCCCTCACGCACGCGATCCCATACTTGACGCGCGCTTCCGCTCGCAAACCGATAGATGCCCGCATCCCGTACGCGCCGAGGATCGACGGCCGTGAGGTCGAGCTCACCAAACTCACCCTGAATGCGCACCGTTCGAATCGCCTCCACCGTCGCAACCCCCTCCAATTGCGCAAGCCGACCTTCGAGTGAGGGCGAGAGGCTGGCTTGAGGGCGGTTCCCGATGGCCGCGGGAGAGGATACGTAGATATCCGAGTAGAGCGTGATATTGAGCCAATTCTCCACCGTCGCCCTAAAGCTGCTGATCATCAACGCGATGCCGATCGTGACCGACAATGCAACCATCAGTGCTGCAATTGCAATGCCCGCGCGGCTGAGTTGACTCGTCACTCCTCTGACTGCCAGCCGCCAATGGACGCGATTTGACAGCGGTCGAAACAGCCGCATGAAGAACTGGGTGGCGAGAGGAACCATCATTGCCAGGCCAAGAACGACAACCAGAATGCCGAAAAAGGTTCGAGCGAGCGATGGGTCCGATAACATGAACAATGCACCGCCTGCGGCGGTCAAGACCAGGCCAATCAGTCCGATGCGAGGTACCCAAACTCGGGCTCCTTCTTCGATCTCGCTTCGCCTCAGCACTTGTATGGGCGGTACGCGGGCGGCCTCAAGCGCGGGGACGATTGAAGCCATGGCGCCTGCGCCTACTCCAAGCGCAATTGCCTTGACTGCTACGCGGGTCGTGAGCGTTACTTCGCGCACCGTTAGCAGAAAGTAGAAATCATTGATCGTCCGCGTAACGAGAACGAGCGCGAATTGCGCCAGCAGCAGTCCGAGGAGAATCCCCAGCACCGAACCTGCCAACCCCACCAGCGCCGCCTCAAGCAATACCTGCGCGAAGATCTGTTCTCCACTGACGCCTAGAGACCTGAGCGTTCCCAATACCGAACGGCGGCTAAGCACGGAGAACGTCATGGTGTTGTAGACCAGGAAGAATCCCACGACGAGAGCAAGCAGGCTGAGCGCAGTCAAGTTGAGTCGAAATGCGGAGGTCAGCTGGTCGGCCGTTTCTCGTTGCTGACCTGAGGAAATAATGCTTAGACCGGAGGGGAGCTGCGATCTAAGCTCTTCCACACTAGTCGGGTCTTCGACAATCAGATCGATCCAGCTCAGCCGCCCGGTGGCTCCCAGCAGCTCCTGTGCGGCGGCAATGTCCATGAGAAGGATATCGCTCGAACCGAACGTACTCACGATCCCAAGGATGGTGAGCGTCTCAAGTCGATCGTTCACCTGGACTGCCAGCTCAGTCCCCGGCACCAGCTGGTTGGCAGCCGCAAGTTCCTCTCCAATGATCACCATCCCGGGCTCGGTAAAGAACTGCTGGAAATTGGGATCAAACGCTAGCTCCGGCCCCAGGTTGTCCCGAAAGGGCTCCTCCGCGAATAGGTCGACGCCGAGTATTCGCATGGGCCGTTTCTCGAAATCCATCACCGAGACTAGCCCTTCCACTACCGGCGCGGCATGGGTTATTCCGGATCCTGACCGAATCTCTGCATAGAGTTCTTCAGGCACTCCTGTAGGTCCCCCTATCACACGGTGTGTGGCTCTGCCCACGACCGTATCGGTGCTCAGCTCGAAGGCCCGCGCTGCGCTCTGGCTGGCCAGATCTATCGCAACTACTACCGAAACCCCAAGTGCCAGGCCGGCGAGCATCAGACCGCTGAAGAGCGGTCTGCGGATGAGATCGCGAATTCCGGCTCTAAAAAGGGGTCTCATCGTCCGGCTCAAGCTTCCCATCTACGAGGGCCCACTTCTGATCCGCTGATCGCGCAATCCGATGGCTATGTGTAGCTAGAATTAGCGTCAGGCCACGTTCTCGAATCAACTCCTCAAGCATGGACAGCACAACTTCTCCCGTGACCCGGTCTAGATTTCCAGTTGGCTCGTCGGCCAGCACCAGCATGGGATCCTCCACCAAAGCACGAGCAATCGCCACCCGCTGCTGCTCACCTCCCGAAAGTCGGTCGGGAAAATCTGCTTCTCGCCCTCCTAGGCCAACCTGATCGAGAAGCTGCGCCGCTCGTGCATGGGATTCTGCCTCACTTCGGCCGGAAAGTTCGGAAGGCAGGCTTACGTTCTCGAGGACCGTCAGAGTGGGAATAAGGTTGAAGAACTGAAAGACAAAGCCAAGGCTGTCTCTACGGTAATGAGCCCGTTCGCGCGGGCTCATCTGGCTGATACTTCGGCCTCCGATTATTACCTGGCCGCGGGTCGGTTCGTCAATGCCGGCGATCAGGTTCAGGAGAGTTGACTTGCCGCTTCCGCTACGTCCGCGGACTGTCGTGAACTGACCGGTTGAGAAATCTACGCTTAGGTCATCCAGTACAACCCGTTGCTTTTCGCCTTCCTCATAGACTTTAGTGAGGCGCTCAATCCGAACAACGCTCTCCATTCCTATGGGAGGGGTCCGGCGGTAGCAACCTCCGGAGTAACGTACTGTTCGTACTTCGCGAAATTCTCGCCAAACCTTCCTGCGAGGCCCTTCGCCTGAGCGACGTAGGCTTCCTTATCTGTCCATGTCGCTTGTGGATCCAGGACCTCATCCGGCACGCCAGAACAACTTACGGGCACTTCCATGCCAAAGAAATCATCGGTTCGTGTGGGCACATCTGCAAGCGACCCATCCAGCGCGGCCGTCACCATCGCACGCGTGTAGGGCAGATTAATCCGCTCCCCAACCCCGTACGGCCCGCCGGTCCATCCAGTATTGACCAGCCAGACGGAGGCTTTGTGCTTCGCAATTCGCTCGCCGAGTAATTCAGCGTACTTGCTGGGATGCAAGGGCAAGAAGGGCTCTCCGAAGCATGCTGAAAAGGTGGCTTGCGGTTCGTCGCTTAGGCCTTTTTCAGTACCGGCCAGCTTTGAGGTATAGCCAGACAGGAAGTAGTACATAGCTTGATCTGCTGTGAGTTTGGAAATGGGAGGCATGACGCCGAACGCGTCTGCGGTCAGGAAGAAAATATTTTCCGGGTGCGCTCCAGTACCGCTGAGTACGCGCCTCTCTATGGACTCGAGCGGATATGCAGCCCTGGTGTTTTGAGTTAGCTTGCCGTTATCGAAGTCGACTGCTCGACTCGCATCGTCCATGATGACGTTCTCAAGCACCGTACCGAATTTCTCGGTCGCCTCCCAGATGATGGGTTCATGCTCCGGGCTGAGGCGGATGGTCTTCGCGTAGCATCCGCCCTCGAAATTGAATACTCCTTCGTCGCTCCAACCGTGTTCATCGTCCCCAATCATGCTGCGATCTGGATCGGAAGAAAGGGTCGTCTTCCCCGTTCCGCTAAGGCCGAAGAAGATTGCAACGTCGCCATCCTCCCCCTGATTGGCCGAGCAGTGCATCGAGAGCACGCCCTGAAGAGGCAGCTCGTAGTTCATCACCGTAAAGATCGATTTCTTAATTTCCCCCGCGTAACGTGAACCGCCGATCAGAATGACCCCGCGTTCGATATTTAGAATAATGAAGACCTCAGAATTTGTGCCATGCATCGCAGGATCGGCCTTGAAATTTGGCGCGTGCAGGATGGTGTATTTCGGTATCTGCGTGACGGCATCTGATTTAGGCAGCCTCAAGAACATACTGCGTGCAAACAAGCTGTGCCAGGCGTTTTCGCTCACAACTCGGATAGGTATGCGGTAGCGCTCGGATGCGCCTGCGGCGGCATCTTGGATGAAGAGTTCCCTCTCACTCAGGTAGTCAACCACTTGAGAATGCAGGAGCTCAAAAGCGGCCGGATCATACTCCAGATTGACCTTCCCCCAAGCGATGTGTTTCGCGCTTTCGCCTTCCCTTACAACGAACTTATCATTCGGCGCTCGACCCGTGTGTGGGCCGGTCTCAACCACCACCGCGCCGTGCTCAGAGAGATGCCCCTCGCCGCGCTGGGATACGAGCTCAATGAGGGCGGGAGACCTGAGCCCCCAGTAAACAGGCTTGGAGATTGTCAGACCGTGATTCTCTAATCCGTAGTTGCTTGGTGATCCGATAATTTCAGACATGGATATTGAGCCTATTCTCCGATGGCCGCAAAGCGCAGCCCAGGCAAAGCCTCACGCGCGCGCGAATCGTATCACGCTTTGCCATGAGGCTCTTGTGGGGGCCGGCACCTAGCCAGGGTCCATATGAATGGTCGTGCGATCCAAAACGGTGCCGCGGATATCAATTGTCGTCGATGTCAGTCCGAATGGTCGTGCGATCCAACACGGTGCCGCGGATGTCGATTGCCGTCAGTGAGAGCCGGTCCTGGAAAATCTCCACCAGCACGAAGTGCATTTTACGTTGGAACGCTTGACTCCCTTCCACTCGTTCGGTTTCACGGTAGAGCACGGGCGAGCCTCCCCCACTCACCACGTAGGTCACCCCATTGCGTTCGATGCGTTCGTAATTGTGGTCATGGCCGGACAAAACAAGCGGCACGCCGGCGGCCTCGAACAGCGGACTCCAGTCAAGCCTCAGCGCTTTGCCATCGTTTGGATGCAGTCCGCTCGCATAGGGAGGCGTGTGAAAGACAGGGATCGAGAAACGGTAGCTCGGATCCTCAAGACGCTCTTCCAGCCATGCAGTTTGCTCCGCCCGTCCGCCTGTGCCATGAAAGGCTTGAGAATCGAGCATAATAAATTGAATCCCAGATCGCTCAAAGGCGTACCAGGTGCCGAGCGCGACTTCCGGAACGCTGGGATCGGTGAGCGCCGGAAAGGCACGCACAAAGTAAGGTCGGCCATTGGATCGCGCGGGTTGATCGAAGTCGTGATTGCCGAGCACCGGAAAGATGGGAGCCTCTAGGATTAGCGGTGCAAACATCTTGAAGTACTTTCTTGCGAATGCTTCTGCGGGCCCAGATTCCTCATTTGCTCTGTACACAGCGTCACCGGTGTGCAGCACGAAATCCAGATCGTATCCATCCATGAGCTCGATCAGCTCCCGCGTCTGGTCGTCTCCGAAACCCGAATCGCCGATGACGCCAAAGCGCAAGTTGGGCTCTCCCAATGAAGGAGTCTCGAATCGAACCGGTCCCCAGCTCGCGCCGAACAAGAAAGGCACGCGCAGCGAATCCAGGGCCTGTCCGAGGCCCACCTGGACGCGGTAGCTCATGCCGGGAGTCAATCCGACCAGAGGGATCTGATGGCTGACCTGGTCTTCCGCCAGTGGGAAACCCCACCAGCCCTTAAAATCTGCCCCAATTGGTTGGTAGAGCAGCCATCCAGAGCCAGGTCGATCCAGCTCGAAGTGAACTATCGCTTCGAATGGAGTGAGCCGCTGAACCGTGAGCGGGACCCGATAGTCGATGTCGGCCGCGATCTCGGAGAAGACAACCTCCGGTAGCGGTGTATTCGTTGGCTTCGGCGTCCGCGTTGCGGTGGGCTCCGGAGTGGGGCTGGCGGAGGCTGTCAGGGTCGCGGTCGCCCCGATCGTCGCCTGAGGCGGGGCGGTTGGCGCTGCTGTGATGGTAGCTTGATCCGGTACGCAGGCGGCAGCCGCTACGGCGAGGGAGGCGAAGAGGACGAATCGTCTCAAGCGTTTGGTTCTTTCGAGTTGTTCCAGAGCTGCTTCAATTCCGTGATTTCCAGGTCATCCAGCCGCTGACCAGAGTTGGACACGATTTGAAGCATATTGGAGAACCGAGTTCTAAAGCGCTGATTGGCGCGCTGCAGCTCGGCCTCCGGGTCCGCCTTGATCCAGCGGGCGAAACTTACGATCGAAAAGAGCAAGTCACCAAGTTCCGCGACCCGCATCGACTGCACATTCTCATTCTCCAGCTCGGCGAGCTCTTCCTTGACCTTGTCCATCACCTCGTCGATTGAGGGCCACGCAAATCCGACCCGGCTCGCGCGGTCCTGCAGCTCCGCGGATTGGGAGAGCGCAGGCAGCGAACGCGCCACTCCTTCGAGCGGTCCCGCGTCTGTCTCCTTGCTCTTATAGTGCTCCCAGTTGCTCAGGACCTGTTCCACATCCGCCACTTCCACGTCTCCGAAAACGTGAGGGTGGCGCCGGATCAACTTGGCCTGAATGCCGGCTACTACATCCGACATTCTGAATTCGCCCCGCTCCAGGGCAATCTGCGCGTGCATCAGGATTTGAAGCAGCAAGTCGCCGAGTTCTTCGCGCAGCCCCTCCAGATTCGCCTGATCGATCGCCTCCAGCGTCTCGTACGCCTCCTCGAGCATGTGCTTGCGCAAAGACTGATGAGTTTGTTCTTGATCCCATGGACACCCTTCGGGTGCGCGCAGATGGGCGACCGTATCTTGAAGCGACTCGAAGGAAGAGCGCGCTGCCATCGGAGGCAGGTAAAGCGCCAGGGCGCCGGATTCAGGGTCAAGCTCCTCAAGCGGGAGTTCCTGAGCGGGACCCTCAAGATCATGCAGTAGGTAAACTCGATGGTCGTGAGCGTATTGACTACCGAGCACCGCCCAGGCACGCCGGGTCACCTCGCCGGATTCGAGCTCTAGCACGAGTGCGCCCAGGTCCGGATTAAGGGGAGCAGAGTATGCTGTAGCCAGTTGCCTTGCGCTGATGGTGGTCAAGCCCTGTAGGGGATCGAGCCCGAGAGCGGACAGCAATGCATCCATCCAACGCCTCCATCAAGAACTGACAAAAACAAAGGCCGAGGCTGCTTCATGGCCTCGGCCCTGGAATACGGCTCAGGTCACTGGCTCAAGACCTGATCGGGGAGTCGCTCTTAGCGCTTGGTGTAGGTGGGAGCCTTCCGTGCCCGCTTGAGACCAGGCTTCTTACGTTCCTTGATCCGCGCATCGCGGGTGAGCGCTCCGGCCTTTCTCAATTGAGGACGGAGATTCTCGTCCATCTTCAGCAAGGCGCGCGCCAGCCCATGGCTGACTGCGCTGGACTGGCCCGTGATACCTCCACCATTAACCATTACTGAGATATCCAGCTTATCCACAAATCCAGCAACCCGCAGGGGATCTTTGATCTTCTTTAGATCCCCCAGCCTGGGGAAGTACTCTGCGGCGGGTTTGTCATTCACTATAAATGCGCCCTCGCCGCTCACGATGCGCACGCGAGCAGTAGCTCTCTTCCTACGACCGATACCTTCAAAATACTTGTCTGCCATATTCTCCTACTCGCTCATCTCGATACGGACCGGCTTTTGCGGACGGTGGGGATGGTCCGGCCCGGAATACACACGCATCTTCTTGAGCAGCCGCCTGCCATAGCGATTGTGGGGCAGCATGCCCCACACAGCAGAACGAATGACCCTTTCGGGTGAGCGTTTCAGCTGCTCTCGAAGCGGGATAGCCCGCAGGCCGCCCGGGTAACCTGAATGCCGATAATACATCTTCTGATCCAGGCGCTCGCCGGTGACATGGATTTTGGCAGCATTGACCACGATCACGAAGTCGCCGGTGTCGACTCCCGGCGTCACCGTAGGTTTACCCTTTCCCAGCAAGACCGCGGAAATGCGGGACGCCAATCGACCCAAGGTCTGGCCATCGGCATCCACCAACAGCCATTGGCTGTCAAGATCCTCCGGTTTTGGATAGTAGGTCTTGAACAATTTTAGATCACCTCACGCCTCGTAATAAACCGCTTCGAGGCACAATCCTTTCGCTGGAGCGAGCCTGCCCACCCACCTTTGAGTAGGATCTGAAAGGCTTCGCTCAATATCCTCCGGTTCCTTTTCCCCCCATCCGACCTGCAAGTTTGCCCCCACTATTCTGCGCACCATCCGATATAGGAAAGCATCGGCCTCCAAGATCAGGCACAGATCGGAGCCCTCTCGCAGCCAATCCGATTTGCTGACCGCGCGCACCGTATGGCCTCCGGGAATGGGCGCCTTGCCAAATGCACCAAAATCACGCTTCCCGATGAACAAATCGGCCGCCGTGCGCATACGATCAATATCCGGTGCGGGCCACACGCGCCACGCCGTACGTTCCTTGAGTGGATCCGGCGCTGGATCCATCAGCAGCTGATAAACGTAGCGTCTCCGAAGGGCGCCAAAGCGCGGCTGGAACTCCGCCGGGACGATCTCGGTATGGCGCACCGCAACATCCTCTGGAAGGTGTGCATTGAGCGCCGCGGTCAGGCGATCGGGCTCCCGCGACCAGGGCAAAGAATAGCTGACGACCTGGCCCCTCGCATGCACGCCACGATCCGTTCGGCCGGCCGCTCGGATCGAGCTCTCACTCCAACCGAGCTCGCAGAGCGCCGCCTCGATAACTCCCTGGACGGTACGCTCTGTGGCCACTTGCCGCTGGAACCCATGGAACTCGGTTCCGTCGTAGGCTACGATCGATTTGTAATGTCCGGATTCGCCCAGCTTCCCTACTCTTCAACCAGCTCGAGAAGAACCATTTCGGCGCCGTCGCCTTTGCGAGGCCCAAGCTTCAAGATTCGAGTATAGCCCCCAGGCCGCTCAACGTATCGAGGAGCGATGTCATCAAACAGCTTCATCACCACTTCTGGATCGCGCAGGCGCTTTGCGGCCATGCGGCGTGCGTGCACCTGGTCCTCCTCGTCCGCATGCTTTGCCAATGTGATGAGCTTTTCCGAAGCCCCGCGCACCGAGGCTGCCTTGGCCTTGGTGGTCCGAATTCGCTCGTACCGAAACAAGTCGGAGATCAAATTGCGCCGCAGCGCCCTGCGATGTCCGCTGGACCGACCGAGCCTCTTGCCACTGATCTGATGTCTCATGCTTCAACCAACGCAGCTGCAGGCTCTGGCTCTCCTTCGCCTTCCTCGTCCAGATATCCCTTCTCTGCGAGTCTTTCCTTGAGTTCGTCGAGGCTTTTCTCACCGAAATTACGGATTGAGAGCATGGCATCTGGACCCTTGTCGAGCATATCTAAGACTTCGCCCACGCTCGTGATCCCGGTGCGCTTCAGGGAATTAAATACGCGCACCGAGAGATCGAGATTCTCAATCGGGATCTCGTATACCTCGCTCGCCATCTTCGGCTCTTCCTCGCGGGTGGCCGCTTCAAGCAGACTCTCCTCTGTGACCCCCGCCAGATCGCGCAAATGCGCCATCAAGATGGTTGCGCTCTTGCTGAGCGCGTCTTCCGGCTTTATGGTCCCATCGCTCCAGATTTCAATGTTGAGACGATCAAAGGTGGTATCCTGGCCAACTCGGGCCTGACCGACTTCGAAATTCACCTTACGCACGGGGCTGAAGATCGCGTCTGTTGGCAGCTCGCCGATTGGCAACCGCCCGCGCTCGTCGGAGGGTGAATATCCCCGGCCCCGTTCCACATTCAGCTCAATCTCGAACTGTGCGCCGTCGTCGTCCACGGTAAACAGGTACAGCTCCGGATTCATGATCTCAACTTCCGCCGGAACGACGATGTCAGAGGCCGTAATGACACCCTCACCCTGCACCTCGATCCGCAACCGGGCCGAATCCCCTTCATGCAGGACCAGCCGCAGCTCCTTGATGTTGAGCATGACCTGCAGAACGTCTTCTCGCACACCAGGAATCTCTGAAAACTCGTGCGATACCTCTGAGATTCGGATGGAGGTCGTCGCTGCTCCCTCAAGCGAGGAAAGCAAGACTCGGCGTAATGCATTGCCTAACGTAATTCCATACCCTCCTTCGAGCGGGCTGATGACGAATTTCCCGTAGTTGCGGGCCACCGATTCACGCTCGATCTTAGGCATTACCATATTTGTTGATAGCGTCACTTCCCCCCTCCCTCTGTGTTCTGCCGTCCCCCGGTCAGGAACGAATCTCGCCTGGCGGTCAACATGTTTTCATTTGTCATCGGGAGTAGAACTCCACAATTAGCTGCTCATTGAAGTTCGCGTCAATGTCTCCGCGCTCGGGATCCTGGATGACCCTGGCTGTAAGATTTGCGGAATCCCGATCCAGCCAGGCAGGATTGGCTCGTGTCTCCGCAACCTGCGGAAGCTCCTTGAAGTAGGTTCTCTCCCGCGACCCATCCCGGACCTCGATCACGTCATCGGGCTTGACCAGCATGGAAGGAATATCGGTTCGGCGTCCATTGACTGAGAAATGCCCATGGGTGACCAGCATCCGTGCCTGAGCTCGGCTCTCGGCGAAGTTTAGCCTGTAGATAACGTTATCCAATCTGCGCTCAAGCATCGAGAGCAGGGTCTGGCCAGTGAGGCCGCGCTGCTGTTGAGCCTTTCGATAGTAGCGACGGAATTGCCGCTCAGTCACGTTGTAGACGCGACGGGTCTTTTGCTTCTCCCTCAGCTGCTTCCAATATTCGGAAACTCTGCGTCGGCGCCACATGGCCTGCCGACCATGCTCGCCCGGAGGGTAGGCTCTTCGCTCAAAGGCACACTTCGGGGTGTAGCAACGCTGTCCCTTCAGGAAGAGCTTCTCGCCTTCCCTTCTGCATAATTTGCACACGGGCCCACTATATTTCGCCATTCGCTATCTTGTTCCTTGTCTTTGATCGATCAACTCTACACTCTCCGCTTCTTCGGCGGGCGCACACCGTTGTGCGGGATCGGCGTCACGTCACTGATAGATCGCACCTTTACGCCCGAGGCCTGTATGGCACGTATGGCGGCTTCCCGGCCGGGACCCGGCCCCTTCACAAACACATCCAATTCCTGCAAGCCCAGATCCTTCGCCTTTTTGATGACGACCTCCGCCGCCTTCCTCGCCGCAAAGGGAGTGCTCTTCCTTGAGCCCTTGAACCCGGACGAGCCAGCGCTTCCCCAGACCACGACATTCCCCTGCGGATCCGAGATGGTCACGATCGTGTTGTTGAACGTGGCGTGGATGTTCGCCCGGCCATTGGATATGGTGCGCTTAATTTTGCTACGTTTCGATTCTCTACGTGCCATTCCCGTCCTGTCTCCTCAATCGTGTTCTTGCTCTGCCCTGGGTCCACGAGGGTCCCATCCAAGCGGATTATTTCTTCTTTGCACCCCGTCGTCGACCGCGCCCCGCAACCGTCTTCTTGGGACCCTTTCTGGTGCGGGCATTCGTGCGTGTGCGCTGCCCGCGCACAGGCAGGCTCCGGCGATGCCGAAGTCCTCGATAACTGCCGATGTCTATCAGGCGCTTTACATTCATCTGAACTTCACGCCGAAGGTTCCCCTCCACCATGACATTCTGAGCGATATAGTCCCGAATCGAGCTGACCTCGCCTTCTGTGAGATCGCGCACGGTAGTGTTTGGATCGACCCCGGCCGCCTCAAGTGTGGTGTGCGACATGGATCGACCGATCCCGTGGATATAGGTCAGCCCAATCAAGACGCGCTTGTTACGCGGAAGATCTACGCCTTCAATTCGTGCCATGCGTCACCCTTGTCGTTGCTTGTGGCGCGGGTTCTCGCAAATCACGTAGACCTTGCCGCGCCGGCGGACAATCTTGCACTTGGGACAGCGCTTCGTAACAGATGCAGAAACCTTCACAGTCTTACCTTTTCACTAGCTGGTCGATTGACAAAGTATCGATTATACCTAATTCCCTTTGGGGCTGTGTCCAACGCTGTCAGCACCCGCGGCCCTTCCGACGTCACGGCTACGGTATGCTCAAAGTGCGCCGTCAAGTGTCCATCTGCGGAAGCTACCGCCCATCCGTCCGGTAGCGTGCGTGTTTCAGGTGAGCCTGCCAACACCATCGGTTCCAGTGCGATCGTCATCCCGGCCCGCAAGGGCATACCCTTTCCAGGAGACCCATGATTGGGCACCTGCGGGTCTTCGTGCATGTGGCGGCCCACTCCGTGCCCTGTGTATTCTCGAACCACATTAAACCCATTGGCCTCAACATGGGACTGGATGGCGGCCGAAATGTCACCGGTTCGATTGCCTTCAATCATTTGTTCAATTCCGATCACAAGCGCATCCAGGGTGACCTGCATGAGGTGTTCCGCCAGCGATGACACCCGGCCGACGGGAATCGTGAGGGCCGAATCTCCCACGAACCCCTCCACGATCGAACCACAATCGATGCTGACAATGTCTCCTTCTTTCAGTCGCCGCTTTCCGGGGATGGCATGCACCAGCTCATCGTTCACACAGACGGTGGTGGTCGCTGGATACGGGAATGGGCCCGGCACTCCCAGGAAGGCGGCCTGAGCCTTGTGTTCACGCAGAACTTCCGCAGCCGCTTCTTCGATCTCAGAAGTAGTGATCCCCGGGCGAACAATCGCTGCTGCCGCACTCAACGCCAAAGCATTCACTCGGCCGGCCTCGCGCATGGTTTCTAGCTCCCGCTCACTCTTGAGCACGACGCCTGAGTTCAATTTGTCGCCTCCCGTTCAAGCGACGAGAGGATCTCCTCGGTGACTGCCTCGATCGGCTGATCCCCATTCACGCTCACCAGTACGCCCCGCTCGCGGTAATACTCAACCAGCGGGGCGGTCTTTTCTTCGTACACCTTAAGGCGGTGCCTCACAGTTTCCGGTTTGTCGTCCTCTCGCTGATACAGTTCAGACCCGTCAATATCGCAGACGCCGCGCTCTTTTGGGGGCTTGTATTTGATGTGATAGACATGTCCCTGCGCGCGGCAGACCCGACGACCAGACATGCGCTCTACCAAGCGCTCGATTGGCACTTCGACGTGCACCGCACCGCGAACGCTTCCGCCGGCCATGTCTTCCAAGGCTTCCGCCTGCCTGGCGGTGCGTGGAAAGCCATCCAGGATCGCTCCCGCCGCTCCATCCGCCTGTGCCAATCGCTCCCCTATCATCTCGATGGTGATTTGATCCGGCACGAGCTCGCCCTCTGAGAGATACTTCCGCGCTTCTTGTCCAATCGACGTCCCTTGCCTTAAATGCTCCCGAAAAAGATCACCACTCGATACATGGGGGAGTGCAAGCGCTGCGCTGAGCTGCTTTGCTTGGGTGCCTTTCCCGGCACCCGGCACACCCAGCAGCACAATGAAATGCAATCTCGCCTACCTGACTAGCAATGCTGAATCGTATCCCCGCAATTTCAGCTCGGCCTCAATATTTCGATACGTATCGCGGATCACTCCTACCACAATGAGCAGGCCCGCGGACGACACCAACAACAGCCCCGTGTTGCTGCCGCCAATTGGATAAATCAGCCCCACCATGAAGGGCATGATCGCCACGAGCCCCAGGAAGACCGCGCCTACCAGCGTGATTCGCCGCATGACTCGCGTGAGATAGCGCTGAGTGGGAGCTCCTTTAGTCACTCCTGGAATCTGGGCGCCCGATCGCTTAAGGTTTTGGCCGTAGTTCTGCTGTTGAAAGAGAATGTCGGTATAAAAGAACGTAAAAACCACCACCATGATGAAGTAAAGGATCCAGTAGGTACTGTTGAATCCTCCGAAGTTGGTCTGTAGCCACAACGCCGCATCAGATATGAATTCGCTGCTCGAGCCCACGAAGAACTGCGCCAGGATTGCGGGGAAAGTCAGGATCGACTGAGCGAAGATGATGGGGATCATCCCTGCCATATTTACCATCAGCGGCAAGGTCCCTTTAACAGGCATGGACATGCGGCTCCCCACACGGCGTCCAGGATACATGACCGGCACCAGCCGCCGGCCTTCCTGAACGTAGACGATGACAAAAATGGTAGAAATCATCAGAAATGCCAGGAAGATGACCAGCGCCACGATCTGTGCCTGTGCTGAAAACATTCGCCCCAGATTGGACGGAATACTCGCAACAATGCCCGCGAAGATGATCAGCGAAAGCCCCTGGTTCTTGATCCCGAATTCGGAAATGAGCTCGCCCAGCCAGATGGCGAACATCGTGCCGGCCGTCATCGAAATTATCAGCGTCGCAGTAGCCAGGTTCAACCCCAAATCAAAGGTGACGATGCTTTCGCCGGCGAACTGCTGAAACAGGCGGATCTGGCCGATGGCATTTAGCGCCGCCAGAGGGATAGCGAGCATGATGGTCCACTTCTCCATCCATTTGCGACCCTCGCGTGGATCCTCTTCCATTCGCCGCTGAAGAGGCGGTACGATGGGTACCAGCACTTGAAGAATGATCTGAGCTGTGATGTACGGATACACTCCCATCGCCAGCACGGAGAAGGTAGAGGCCGTGCCACCCGAAAGGAGATCCAGCAAGCCAAACAAGGTCTCTCCGCCACCCCCGCCCGCGAAGAGCTGCTGAAGCACAAGTCGGTTCACGCCCGGCGCCGGCACCTGCGCCGCCAGCCGGTAAAGGGCGAGCAGCGCGAACGTGATCAGCAAACGGTTGCGGATATCTTCAGAGATCCAGAGATAGCGAAGTCGCCTCATCTTGAGCTTCCTTTACCCCTGTAAGTCCTGATCCCCATCTGCCTATCTGCCTCTAAATACAATCTAATCTTCCAGCAGCTTGACACTGCCGCCGGCCTTCTCGATCGCAGCCCGGGCGCCCGCGGTCACGCGGTGCGCCTGAACCGTGAGCGCTTTCTTAAGCTTGCCATGTCCTAACACTACGACCGGATCACTCTCGTCCCGAATGAGACCTGCCGCGTGCAGTAGATCAGGCGTGATTTCGGAACCCTCGTCGAACAGATCCAGCCGACCGATATTGACCTCAGACCAATGTTTCCGATGGATATTTGTGAAGCCGCGTTTGAAAGGGAGCCGACGGAAGAAAGGCAGGTTGCCGCCCTGTCGATACAGATTTCCTCCGCTCCCCGATCGAGCACCCTGGCCCTTAGTACCTCTGCCGGCGGTCTTGCCCTGACCCGCCGCGATCCCGCGACCGACCCGCTTTGGGGATCGGCGCGCTCGATTCCGTGACTGAAGATCGTGGAGCTTCATGATTCGTCCACATTCACCAGGTGATTTACTTTGGCAATCATTCCCCTGAGTACCGGCGTGTCAAAATGCTCCACGCTTTGCATCAGCCTCCGAAGACCCAGCGCGCGTACGGTTCGCTTCTGTCGTCCCGAATAGCCAATGGGGCTCTTCACGAGTGTGACGGTTAGGGTCTTGGCCTTCTTCTTAGCCATCTTGAGTTCTCATCCAAAACGGAGTCAGCTCCGCAACGCTCTTCCCCCTATGGGCGGCCAATTCCTCAACGTCCCTGAGCTGGCGCAATCCTTGCAGAGTGGCTTCCGCAATATTCAAGGCGTTCGCGCTGCCCAACGACTTGGTGAGCACATCCCGGACCCCAGCGGCCGATAAGACGGCTCGCACCGCACCTCCCGCAATGACCCCCGTTCCGGGCGATGCTGGTTTTAGGAGTACGATGGCGCCGCCATGCTTGGATGTCACTTCATGGGGGATCGTAGTGCCGGCCAGCGTGAATGGGGCCATGTCCCGCTTGGCCCGATCTGCGGCCTTGTGGATGGCATCCGGGACGCCCCGGGCCTTGCCAATCCCGATCCCGACCCGGCCACGATTGTCGCCTACAACAACCACCACTCGAAAGTGGAACTGGCGGCCGCCCTTGACGACCTTCGCCACGCGCGTAATATCGATGACTCGCTCGTCTAGTTCCTCGCGCTGTCCGCGATCGGTAAAGTTACGCCTCACAGTTCCTCCATTAGATTGCCGGCCCAGTTACACAAGGGCTTTGAAATGGGTCAGAATTCCAACCCCGCCTCGCGTGCCCCTTCGGCCAGTGCCTTGACTCTTCCACGATATTGGTAGCCTCCACGGTCGAATACGACCAGCTTCAGGCCGCTTTTCCTGGCCCGCCTCCCCAGAAGTTCCCCGACCAAGCGAGCCTGCTCAACTCGACTGCCGTCTGTCTTCAATTCCCGGTCGAGCGACGAGGCGGAGACGACCGTATGCCCCTTACCGTCATCGATCAATTGGGCGTAGATCTGGTTTATGCTGCGGAAGACGTTCAGGCGAGGGCGATCTGAAGTTCCGCTGATCTTGTATCGTACCCGTCGATGCCGACGCTTCCTCATTTCTGAGCGTGTTCGCTTTCCCATCCTTAAATCACCCTGCCAGCCTTGCCGGCCTTGCGACGCACGTATTCGCCCTTATATCGGATGCCCTTGCCCTTGTAGGGTTCGGGGGGGCGCACTTTGCGAATGTTGGATGCCACCTGCCCGACCAACTGCTTATCAATGCCTACTACCTTGATGATCCCCGCGCGTGTGTCAACATCGAATTGAATGCCGCTTGGCGGTGCAATCTCCACCAAATGGGAAAACCCCACGTTCAGCACAAGCGTGGATCCCTTGAGTTCCGCCCGATACCCCACTCCGTGTACCTCCAGGGTCTTGTCGAATCCCTCGCTGGTGCCAACAACCATATTATTCAAGAGCGCTCGCGTAAGGCCATGCAGGGCTCTGACTTGCGGCTCATCGGACTCGCGCGTGAGCCGCAGGGTGCCATCCTCTTCTTTAATTGCGATCTCAGACCGGAATCCTTGCTCCAGCTCTCCCTTCGGTCCTTTTACGCGAACTCGGGCGCCCTCGATCTCGACTTCGACGCCATCGGGTATCGAAATGGGCATAAGGCCGATACGTGACACGGTCTATACTCCTGATCTCACCAAACTTCGCAGAGCAGCTCTCCGCCCACACCGAGCTGCTTAGCTCTCGTACCGGTCATGACGCCCTTGGGCGTTGTAAGGATGGCCACTCCCATCCCGGACTGCACCCAAGGAATTTGACGCTTGCCAACGTAGGCCCGACGACCAGGGCGGCTGACTCGCTTCAGGCCCGTGATCACCGGCCTGCGCGAGCGTCGCTCTCCTACATATTTGAGTTTCAGTCGGAGCGTTTTGCGGTCGTTTTCCTGGGACTCTTCGTACTCCTCGATGTAGCCCTCCGAATGCAGAATCCTCGCAATCTCAATCTTAAGTTTCGAGCTGGGCATCGACACGAGTTGCTGCCCTCCCATAATGGCGTTTCGAACGCGTGTCAGCATGTCTGCAATCGGATCTGAGCTGGTCATTGATCGGTCTCCAAATTAGTGCTTACCAAGAGGACTTCACAACGCCTGGGATTTTGCCATCCAGCGCCAGTTCCCGGAAGCAGATGCGGCATAATTCGAAGCGTCGGTAGTATCCGCGCGGCCTGCCGCATATCCGGCAGCGGTTTCGAACGCGAACTTTGTACTTCCTCCGCATCTCTCGGTAGGGCATAGCTGTTTTAGACATAGGCCTCGCTCTTTCTAAGCGGCATACCTAACAGCGCCAGCAATCGACGCGCTTGTTCGTCGTTTGGGGCAGAGGTCACGATCGTGACTTCAAACCCCCGGATCTTGTCAATCTTATCGTAGTCGATTTCCGGAAAGATCAACTGCTCCCGGATTCCCAAGGTGTAGCTGCCCCTCCCATCAAAGCTGTCAGGAGAGAGCCCGCGAAAATCGCGCGTGCGCGGCAGGGCCACGTTGACAAGCCGGTCAAAAAAGGACCACATTCGCAGGCCGCGAAGAGTGACCTTTGCCCCTATGGAGCGGCCTTCACGCAACTTGAAATTGGCAATACTCTTCTTCGCACGAGTGATGACCGGACGCTGGCCGGTGATGATCGACAAATCCTCGATCGAGGCATCCAGGGCCTTCGCATTCTCCAGCGCCTCTCCTACGCCCACGTTCACCACGACCTTTTGGATTTTCGGTACCTGCATTCGATTGACAAAGTTAAAATCCCTCATAAGGGTGGGGACAACTTCCTCGAAATACCGCTTCCTCAGGTAATGATCCGCCATCTCAGCTATCCACGTGCGAATCGCACTTCTTGCAATATCGACGAGCCTCGCCATCCTCTCGACGGATGGACAATCGTGATCGTTCGTTGCAACTCGGGCACACGAACATCACATTGGAGATGTTGATAGGCGCCTCGAACTGAATTATTCCGGGTGACATCGTCTGACCGCCGGCCTGGACCTGCCGCTGGTGCTTCTTTCGCACGTTGATCCCTTTAATCACTATCCGACCAACCTTTGGATATACGCGCAGGACATCTCCCCGAGTTCCCTTTTCTCGTCCGACGATCACCTCGACGGTATCTCCTCGCCTAACCTTAGCCATTTTCTTAGATCACTTCCGGAGCCAACGATACTATCTTGGTGAATCCCTTCTCGCGCAGCTCTCGCGCAACCGGGCCAAAGATTCGAGTGCCGCGAGGGTTTTTGCCGTCCGCATCGAGAACCACTGCTGCATTGTCGTCAAAGCGAATGTAGGATCCGTCTTCTCGTCGGTATTCCTTGACGGTGCGCACAATCACGGCCCGCACGATCTCACTCTTGCTAACGGTCCCATGCGGTACAGCCGCCTTGATGCTGCCCACTACCAGGTCGCCGACGCGGCCGTATCTGCGCCTCGATCCCCCCAGCACGCGAATCACTTGCATGTCGCGCCCTCCGGTGTTATCTGCAATCTTGAGATGGCTCTCCTGCTGAATCACTCTGCCGACTCCACTCTCTTCAGGACTTCCTCTACGACCCAGCGCTTTCGCTTGGAGATGGGTCTGCTTTCGACAATACGAACACGATCCCCGGGCCGTGTGCCAAATTCGTCGTGGACCAGAAACTTCTTGCTCCCGCGCAGTACCTTCTGGTACAGGGGATGTCGGAAGGTTCGGTCGACCTTGACTGTGACCGTATTCTGCATCTTGGACCGAACGACGCGGCCCGTTAGCCGGCGGCGATTATTGCTCATTCACTGGTCTCCTGCGCTCGCTCCATTTCCCTTATAACGGTTGCAATGCGTGCGATGTCCCGGCGCGCCACTTTAAGCTTTGAGGCATCCGGCAGCTGGCCGGTCGCGAACTGAAATCGCATCTTGAAGTACGCTTCCCGCGCATCTTCGAGCTCCTCAGCGGCCTTATCCAGGCTCATCTCGCGTACTTCACTTGCCCGCATGATCTAGTCCCGCTCCAAATCCTATGCGCCGAACTCACGTTTCTGAATGAACTTCGTTTTTATCGGTAATTTGTGCGAGGCTCTTCGCATCGCTTCGCGCGCAGCTTCCTGATCGAGTCCAGAAATCTCAAACATGATGCGTCCGGGCTTGACGACTGCCACCCAGTGGTCCACGGCGCCCTTACCTTTGCCCATGCGGGTCTCCGCCGCGCGCTGGGTCACGGGTTTGTCTGGGAATATGCGAATCCAGACCTTTCCACGGCGCCGCATGAAACGCACCAATGCTCGACGCGCGGCTTCGATCTGGCGCGCAGTTACCCAGGCCGGTTCCAGCGCCTGCATTCCGTAGTCACCGAACTCGATCGAGGTGCCCCTGCTGGCAATGCCCCTTCGGCGGCCTCGCATTTGCTTGCGCCACTTGACGCGCTTCGGCATCAACATGCTGAAATCCTTATTCGCTCACATAGACATCCATGGCCTCGCCCTGTCCCTCGGCCTCTGGCAGGATGTCTCCTTTGTAGACCCACACCTTCACTCCAATGCGCCCGGAGGTGGTGCGGGCCTCGACCTTGGCAAAATCAATATTGGCCCTCAACGTTTGAGCCGGAACTCGCCCCTCTCGGGCCCAGTCCGTCCTCGACATCTCATGCCCCCCAAGTCGGCCAGCGCACATCACCTTCACTCCTTGGGCTCCAGCCCGCATTGTGCTATCGACGGCACGTTGCATAGCGCGGCGGTGGGTGATCCTACGCTCGAGCTGATTTGCTACGTTCTCCGCAACGAGCCGAGCGTCGAGATCGGGCTCTTTGATTTCCGAAATATCCAATTTGATGTTGATACCCGTCAGCCCCTGCAGCTTCGCGCGCAGCTCTTTGACATTCGCCCCTTTTCTTCCGATCACAATTCCGGGCTTGGAGGTGTGGACTGTGACATTGATGCTGTTCGGAAAGCGTTCGATCTCTACCAGGGAAATCCCGGCCCGCGGCGTGTTGCCGTTCACCAGGTCCCGGATGATTCGATCCTCGTGAAGCTGTGCTGCGTACTCCTTGCGATTAGCAAACCATCGCGAATCCCAGCTTCGATTGATGCCGAGCCTGAACCCTACCGGATGGACTTTGCGGCCCATAAACTCCCTACCCTTCCACCGTCTCTAGCGATCCTTCATGTTCCCGCAGAATCACGGTCACGTGCGATTGCCGGCGCAGGATCGGCTTGAACCGAAGCCTGGCTCCAAATCTCCGCCAACGCCGAGTCGGCCCCTCGTCCGCGTAGACTCTATAGACATATAGGTGAGCCCCGTCTAATCCGTAGTTCTGCTCTGCGTTTGCCACCGCCGACCGCAGCAGCATCCGGACCGGATGAGCGGCCGCTTTGTTCAAGAATTTGAGGACGTGCATCGCCTCCAGGACATCCTCACCCCGTATCTGATCCAGCACGAGCCGCACTTTCTGCGGGGAAATGCGCAGATAGCGGTGGGTTGCCCGTACGTCGATACCATTTGCCATGTATTGCTACCTTGCCCGCGTAGTGCGATCCCGGCCGATGTGCCCGCGGAAGGTGCGCGTGGGCGCAAACTCTCCCAGTTTGTGGCCGACCATGTTTTCGGTAATGTAGATTGGAATATGTCGCCGGCCATCGTGAACCGCGATGGTGTGGCCAACCATCTGCGGAAAAATGGAACTTGCGCGACTCCAGGTTCGAATCACCTTTTTGTCGCCGCTCTGGTTCATCTCCTCCACTCGCTTGAGCAGCTTGGGTTCGATGAAAGGACCTTTCTTAAGGGATCGAGACATTTCTTTACCGCCTTCGCTTCGAGCGACGTCGGATGATGTACTTATTGGTGCTCTTATTCCGACGCGTCTTCTTGCCTAGAGTTGGTTTTCCCCAGGGACTCTTGGGGCCCGGCAGTCCGATGCCTTGTCGCCCCTCCCCACCTCCGTGCGGATGATCGCGGGGTGACATGGCAGAACCGCGGACGGTGGGACGGATTCCGAGGTACCGCTTGCGGCCAGCCTTGCCCAATTTGATGTTGCTGTGGTCCGGATTGCCAACCTCACCGATCGTTGCGTAGCAGGCCTGGCGCACCCTGCGCACCTCGCCGGATGGGAGGCGCAGCGCAGCGTAGGCACCTTCCTTGTCCAGAAGCTGGGCTCCCGTCCCGGCCGAGCGTGCCAATTGGCCGCCTTTGCCTTCCTTCAATTCAATGTTATGGACAACCGTCCCCAATGGAATCCGCTCTAGCGGAAGACTATTTCCAGGTCGGATCTCTGCCTCCGGACCAGACATCACCCGATCCCCCACCTTAAGTTCCAGCGGGGCGACGATATATCGCTTCTCTCCGTCTGCGTAGTGAAGCAAAGCCAGTCGCGCAGACCGGTTCGGATCGTATTCAATTGCCGCCACCCTGGCCGGTATCCCGTGCTTCTCGCGCTTAAAGTCCACCTTGCGCAGCTGTCTGCGGTGTCCGCCACCTCGGTGCCGCACTGTGATGCGGCCCTGGGCATTGCGTCCCCCACTGCGCTTGAGCGGCTTAATCAGCGCGCGCTCTGGGCGGCTCTTGGTAACATCTTCAAACAGGTCGCCCGTCATTCCTCGACGTCCGGGTGAGGTGGGCTTATATTTCCGGACAGCCACTACCTAATCCCCTCAAAGATGTCGATAGTCTCGCCTGGCGCGAGGGTGACCATGGCTTTCTTGTAGCCCGACCTTCGAATCAGCAGGCGCCGATTTTGCAGCGTGCGGCTGCGCTTTGGCGGAATATTCACTACGTTCACACGCAGTACCGCCACATCGAAAAGCACTTCGACCGCCTCTTTGATCTGCGCCTTGGTAGCCGTCTTCGCGACTTCAAAGACGTATTGGCCAAGGCTGGTGCTCTGATAGGCCGATTTTTCGGTGACGATCGGTCGCACGAGAATGTCGTACAGAGTCGTCATGCGCTTACTTCCGGATCGAGATACTTCTGCAAGACCTCAATTGAGCCGATCGGCATGATCAGGCGCTCGTATTGCAGCAAATCTCGGACGTTCACATAGCTGGCGTGCAGCACCTTGGCCCTCGGCAGATTGCGAACGGACTTCTCCACATTCTCGCTTCTTGCCGGTAGCAGAAGGAGGGCGCTCTCATCGCCAGCGAGAGTCTGCAGGATCTCAGATAGCTCGCGCGTCTTCGGTTCGGTCATGCTTAACTCGTCCAAGACCGTGATTTGCTTTTCCACGGCCTTGACGGAAAGGGCCGATCGCAGCGCTGCCCGGCGCATCTTTCGAGGCATGCGCTGGCTATAATCCCTTGGTTGCGGCTTGTGCGCTACGCCTCCTCCGACCCAAATTGGCGATCGAATGGAGCCGTGGCGCGCTCTGCCGGTGCCTTTCTGACGCCAGGGTTTGCGCCCCCCGCCAGCAACCTCGGAGCGGGTCTTGGTCTTGTGGGTGCCTAGGCGTGCATTTGCAATCTGCCGAATATAAGCTTGATGCATAAGATCCGGCTTGATCTCTGCCTCAAAAATAGACTTTGGCAGCTCAGCCGTATTTACTTTTTCACCCTTAATATTCAGAACTTCAGCCTTCATCCCTAATTTCGCTTAATGTCGCAGGCTCTGGGCGGCCTATATGCCATTCGCTATGGCTACACGCAGCCTTAATGCTTGCGACCCTCCTTTACCAACACCAGCCCACCTTTCGGGCCAGGTACGCTGCCCCGAACACCCAGCAGGTTGCGCTCCGGATCTACCAGGTCGACACGCAGATTTTGTGAACTCACGCGCACCGATCCCATGTGGCCAGGACCTCTGGCGCCTTTGAATACCCGTCCGGGCGTCGAGGTGGCGCCATGCGATCCGGGTGCTCGCTCGCGATCCGACTGTCCGTGAGTCTTGGGTCCGCGATGAAAGCCATGGCGCTTGATGGCGCCTGCGAAACCGCGACCCTTGCTGGTGCCAACCACATCTACCCGATCGCCCACGTGAAAGACCTGGACGGTGATCCGCTCGCCCTCTTCGAGATCGCCGAGATTGCGAACTCGAAACTCACGCAGGTGTCGCAGGGGCGGCGCGTTGGTGCGCTTCAAATGCCCGAGCTGTCCGCCTGTCAGACGCCGCTGTGAAGTCTCTTCCAGACCGAGCTGAACGGAGTTGTACCCATCCTTCGCGTGGGTCCGAATCTGCGTGATGAAGCATGGACCCGCTTCAATAATCGTCACCGGAATGGCGGCGCCCGTGTCGTCGAAGATCTGGGTCATGCCCACCTTTCGTCCGATCAAGCCCTTGAGATCGGGAATTCGGGCGGGCTGCTCCACATCGTCTACTGCTGCACCTTCGCCAACCTCTTCCTGCTCGTCTCGCTCGTCTTCCGAATCCGAGCTCGATCCCGCTTCCGCGGAAGCCTCCGAGTCACCGTCGAGTTCGGCCTCGTCCTGAGCCTGCAGCTCTACGACTTCCTCTGCTGCGCTGTCCTGCGCGGCATCGGTCTCGGTCTTTCCTTCGAGATTCTCTGGTTCTTCGGCCATAGCTAAATCGTTATTTCGATATCCACACCGGCGGGCAAATTGAGTCGCATCAGCGTATCGATCGTCTTGGAGTCGGGCTCAAGCACGTCGATGAGGCGCTTGTGCGTCCGAATTTCGAAATGCTCGTGCGAATCCTTGTCGATAAACGTCGATCTCCGGACCGTAAACCTCTCGATCCTGGTCGGCAGAGGAACCGGTCCGACAACCTTTGCGCCTGTGCGCTCAGCCGTCTCAACGATTCGCTTCGCCGACTGGTCCAGCACTCGGTGATCGTAAGCCTTGAGCCTGATACGTATCTTTTGCTTAGCCATTGTTCGTCAGGCCATCCTTACTCGATGATCTCGGTGATCACTCCGGCGCC
>JBGMQN010000128.1:0-7729 GCA_048054495.1 Anaerolineales bacterium | reverse complement strand
CTCATCGCATGCTTAGATGAACCAGGTGCGTTCGGTATAATGCGCCCGTGCAGTCAGAAAAACTTACCCACCTCGACGACGAGGGACGGGCGCGCATGGTGGATGTAGGCGGGAAGCCGGAGAGCGAACGCGTGGCAATTGCCAGGGGCGTCGTGCAGGTGTCGGCCGAGACGCTTGCCACAATCAGGGCGGGGAATCTCAAGAAGGGCGACCTTGTCGCTGTGGCTGAGCTGGCCGGAGTCATGGCTGCTAAGCGCACCGCGGATCTCATTCCGCTCTGCCACCCTCTGTCGCTGACGCACATTGAGGTCGATCTTGAATTCGCAGAAGATCCGCCGAGCATTCAGGTGAAGGCAGAAGTTCGGACCACGGCCCGCACCGGCGTGGAGATGGAGGCGCTCACCGCCGTGTCAGTGGCCTCGCTGACGGTCTACGACATGATCAAGGGGTTAGAAAGAGGGGCGCGCATCACCGACATCCGCCTGATCGAGAAGCGAGGCGGTTCTTCTGGAGATCTGGTTCTGGAGTAGGTATTGGTAATCGAAGTTTTATATTTCGCTACGCTCCGGGACCTGATTGGGCAGCGGCGAGAAAAAATTGAAATTCCCGACGGCTCGACAATAGGCGATCTTAAGCTCAGGCTCGGGGAGCGAGGGGAGCGGATCGCTCTTTCCCTGGATACCGCCTTGTTTTCTATTAATCGCGAATTCGCATTTATGGAAGAGAGCCTCAACGAGGGCGATGAGGTAGGCGTGTTCCCTCCCGTGAGCGGTGGAGTGCAGCCCACGATCCTCAAAGTCACGCCGGATAGCCTCGATCTGGATGACATCGTCTCATCCATCACGCGCCGGACCACGGGGGCGGTCTGTGCCTTCACCGGCATCGTAAGGGCCAAAACGACGCGCACGGAACCTCGTGAAACCGCCTATCTCGAGTACGAGGCCTACGAGGCCATGGCGGAAGACAAGCTTCGGCAGGTGAGCGATGAAATCAGGGAGCAGTGGCCGGCGGTTGAGGGGATCGCGATCGTGCAGCGACTGGGGCATCTCGAACCTGGAACGCCGACCGTGTTAATCGCCTGCAGCGCCGCTCACCGCGATTCAGGCGTGTTTGAGGCGGCTCGCTACGGCATCGATCGCTTGAAGCAGATCGTGCCGATTTGGAAGAAGGAAGTTGGGCCCTCCGGGGAATCGTGGATCGAAGGCGGGTATCGGCCTGAGCCATCGGATCGAGCGGCCAAGTGATCTCTAAGGAATGGACCTGGCCTTTCCGCTGCAGTAGCTGCGGAAGGGATTATCCAAGACAGGGGCTTCCCTACCGCTGCCCTACTTGTGGCGGGCACTTCGACCTTGCAGACGGCCTGCGGTACGCGCCCGGAGCGGGGCGGAGGCTGGAGCGTTATTTGGAGTCATTCCCGCTGCCCCCGGATGCGCGGCTTTATACATTGGGGGAAGGCGGCACGCCGCTCGTCGCCGAGGAACTGGAACAGGGTCGGGTTTATTTCAAGTGCGAACATCTCAATCCAACCGGATCCTTCAAGGATCGCGGGACGATGGTACTCGTCTCGGCACTCAAGGCGGTTGGCGTGGAGCAGGCGGTTGAGGACTCGTCAGGAAATGCCGGCGCTTCCTTTGCGGCCTACGCGGCCAGAGCGGGGATCCGCGCGCGGGTATTCGTACCGGATTATGCCTCCGGGCCGAAACGGGCTCAGATCGAAGCCTACGGGGCAGAGTTGGTGCGGGTCTCGGGTCCGCGATCCGAAACAACCCAGGCAGTCCTACGCGCCGCAGAAAACGGATCCGTCTATGCGAGCCACGCCTATCTGCCCCATGTCGTGCCCGGCATGGCGACCATCGCATTTGAGATTGCGGAGGCTCTGGGAAGAGCCCCGGGCGCGATGATCTTTCCTGTAGGCCAGGGTACGTTGTTGCTTGGGGCCTACCTGGGTTTCAAGACACTGCTGGAGGCGGGAGTGACAGAGGGTATGCCTTCACTCATAGGGGTGCAGGCGCAGGCTTGCGCTCCGCTTTGGGCGGTGCATGTGGGAGGTTCCGCCCGACTGGACTGGGTGAGGGAACAGGAGACCTTAGCCGAAGGGATTCAGATCGTGCATCCGCTTCGTGGGGATGCGGTCCTTCGTGCGGTGGAGGAGACCGGTGGGGCATTCGTCGCCGTAGAGGAAGCCGAGATCGAGCGCGGCCTGAGCGAATTGGCGCAGCGAGGATTCTTAGTGGAACCGACCTCCGCCGTCATCTGGCCGGCCCTGGAGAAACTACGTTCCGATCTGCCAGAACCCGTGGTTGCGGTGTTGACCGGGTCGGGTTTCAAAGTTGGGCCTGCGAGTTGGCCCACTGGAGCAGGGCGCGGCACGCGCGAATAGGTCGCGCGTTAGCAAGATAAATTGCCATATATTAGCAGTAGGCAAGGGAGATCGTAGATCATGAGACGCGTGGTAGTAACCGGAATGGGGACAATCAGTCCCTTGGGGAATTCTGTGGATGAGGCGTGGGGCAACGCCGTAGGAGGGGTTTCTGGCGTGGGGCCTATTACACTATTCGACCCCGAGGGTTTGCTGGTTCGAATCGCATGTGAAGTCAAGGGATTCGATCCAGAAGACTACATGCAAAAGCGGGAAGCCCGGCGCATCGATCGATTTCAGCAATTCGGAGTCGCAGCCGCCAAGCAGGCGATCCGGCAGGCCGGGCTAGTGGTTGAGCCCGAAGAGGCCAGTCGGGCGTCGGTGATCATATCCTCCGCAGTGGGTGGAATTCTCAGCATTGAAGAAGCGATGCACGTCTTCATTGAGCAAGGGGCCCGCAGGATCACACCCTTCATTATTCCAAGGTTCATGTCAAATGGTGCAGCCGGGCTGGTCTCGATCGAGAACGGATTCAGGGGACCCACCTTTTCTTTGGCCTCCGCTTGTGCCTCCGGCTCGGACGCGATCGGTCAGGCAGCACAGATGATCATCGCAGGCACAGTGGATGTAGCCGTGGCCGGGGCATCGGACGCCGTAATCAGCCGCATCGGCGTGAGCGGCTTTGATCGATTGGGTGCCATGTCGCGCCGAAATGAGGACTACACCACCACTCCCGCCCCGTTCGACAAGGATCGCGATGGGCTGGTTATGGGGGAGGGGGCGGCGGTCATCGTGCTGGAGGAACTGGAACGCGCGCGGGCAAGGGGGGCCGAGATTCTGGCGGAGCTGGTGGGCTACAGCTCCACCTCGGATTCCTATCACATTACCGCGCCGGCCGAGGACGGTGCGGGAGGGGCGGCTGCGATGGCGGGCGCAATGGAGATGGCAGGCATTTCACCGGATCGAGTGGACTACATTAATGCGCACGGCACGGCCACGCCCCTGAACGATCTGTCCGAGACGCGTGCCATCAAAGCCGCCTTTGGCGAAGCGGCCTATGACGTCCCGATTTCTTCAACCAAATCTATGACGGGGCATATGATGGGGGCCACCGGGGCGCTGGAAGCGATCTTCTGTATCCAGACCATTCGAGATGACATCATCCCGCCCACTATTCACTATCGCACACCCGATCCGGAGTGCGACCTCGACTATGTCCCGAACGAGGCCCGCCAGTGCAAAGTGGATGTTGCAATCAGCAATGCCTTCGGTTTCGGAGGCCACAATGCGGTTCTAGCTTTTCAGGGCTTCTCAAGCTAAAATCCCGCCCCGTGAAGGGGAAAGGGAACCAGGAACGCGGTTAGCTCATCCTTCGGAATGGCAAATCCGCGTTCCATTGATTCAGGCGTGCTGATGCTGACGCCAAATGAATTCATCCAGCAGGCTGGGCTTCACTTCAAGGACCTGCAGCTGGTTCGGCGCGCGCTAACTCACAGCTCGTATGTCAATGAGAATCCCGAGATCCAGGAAGATAACGAGCGGCTCGAGTTCCTGGGGGACGCGGCCCTCGATTTCCTGATTGCCTCCTGGATCTACCGCCACTATCCGGAAATGGATGAAGGTCAGCTGACGCGCCTGCGCTCGGCGCTTGTACGCACGGAGCAGCTCGCAGCATTTGCGGAGGAGATCCATTTGGGAGAGGCTGTGCTGTTGGGGCATGGAGAAGAAACCTCTGGAGGGCGGGCACGCCAGGCGCTGCTCTGCGACGCCTTCGAATCCATAATGGGAGCCCTGTATATCGATTCGGGCCTTGAGGCGGTGGCCGCCTTTCTGGAACCCCGGCTCCCTGGAGCCGTGGATCAGGCGATGGAAGACGAGAGCTTGATGGACGACCGCAGTTTGCTTCAAATCTGGGCTCAGGCCGAGCTGGGTGAGACGCCACGCTACCGCACGATCGATTCAACCGGTCCCGATCACGCCCGGGAATTTGTGGTTGAGGTCAGCGTGGGCGAGCAGCCCGCCGCGCAGGGCCGTGGCAAGAGCAAGCAGGAGGCTGCCCAAGCAGCCGCCACTGAAGCACTTAGAACTCTTAAGAAGGGTTAGGGATGAAAATTAATTTTAGCAATGCCCCGCGTCTAAAATCCCTGGAATTACAGGGCTACAAGAGCTTCGCCAACAAGACCCGTTTTGATTTCGCTGGCACGGTAACCGCCGTCGTCGGCCCCAACGGCTCGGGCAAATCAAACATCGCCGATTCCATCCGGTGGGTGCTTGGTGAACAATCCTACCGATCGCTTCGGGGACGCAAGACGGAAGACATGATCTTTGCCGGATCACAGGGTAGATCCAGGGCGGGAATGGCGGCTGCCACCATAACCTTTGACAATTCTGATGGGTGGCTGCCTATCGACTACGCAGAGGTCAGCGTTGGCCGAAAGGCTCATCGCGATGGCAAGAACGAGTACCTTCTGAATGGCCAGCGGGTTCGATTGCGTGATATTCAAGACCTGCTCGGAAGCAGCGGCCTGGCGGAACGGAACTACACCATTGTTGGGCAGGGGCTTGTGGACTCTGTGCTATCGCTCAGAGCAGAAGAGCGCAGCAAGCTTTTTGAGGAGGCGGCTGGGATCGCGGTCCATCGGATGAGGCGCGAAGAATCGCTTCGCCGCCTGGAGAAGACCCGCCTGAACTTGGACCGCGTGAAGGACATTCTGGCCGAGATTCGGCCTCGCCTGCGGAGTCTCGAGCGCCAGGCAGAACAAGCTGAGGCTCATGATCTGGTTCTGGAGGGCCTGAAGCACGCTCTCGAGCAATGGTATGGGCACCACTGGTACGCGCTTCAAGATAAGCTCAAGGCGGTGAGGGAAGGCGCCGAATTGGCGGCTCGCGAGCGCGACGAGCTGCTTAGCGAAAGCGAATCGGCCACTCGATCGCTCAGTCAAACCGGCGAACGTGTGAACGAACTCAAGGATCGAAGGCGAAGCCTGGCGGAGCAGGTCAGGCAGGCCGCTGCGAAGCGGGAGGCTATGACACGCGATCTCGCAGTCGCAGAACAGAGGTTGGTCTGGCTCCAGGATGAGGAACGCTCATTCGACGGAGAGATCGTCGGATTGGAAACTGCCAAAGCCGACGTAGGCGAACGGCTGGTCGTGGCCAAGGAGGAAGCGAAGGCGAAGGCGCAGGACCTGCCCGGCTTCATACAGGCCAGGTCCGAGGCCCAGGCCGAACAGGAGCGCAGCAAGCTCAGCGATCGCCTCAAAGCACTGGACGGTCAGATGCTGCGTCTCTCGCAGGATCGCGCCTCCCTCGAAGCTCGGCTCGAGCTCACTTCCAAGGCCGCGCTCGATTCGGATCAATTTGCGCAGCGTATGCAGGAGGCCGCCCACCGCGGCGCACTGCCGGGTCTGATTGGTAACCTGGGCCAGAATCTTAAGCTAAAGCCAAGTTTCGAAACCGCCATCCTGGCGGTGCTGGACGGATTCGATCGAGGGGTGGTCTTCAAAGACACAAGCCAGGTCGAATCGGCCCTGGATTGGCTCACGGGTGAACATCCTAACGGAAAGTTGGGGTTGCTGCCCCTGACCCGCTCGCGCCGGCTGCCGCCGCTGCAGGTCCCAGGCGACCCAGATTGTCTGGGCTGTGCCGTGGACTTTGTTGCCACCGCACCAGAATACGAGAGCGCCATCCAGTTGCTGCTGGGCCGCACCTTGGTGGTCCGGGATCGTAAGTCGGCCAGGCGCCTGTTGGAGGGACTCCCGCTGGACGCGCGGGTCGTCACCCTGTCCGGAGAAGTGTTCTATCCCGCAGGGCACGTGCTGGTTTCGGCCAACGGTAAATCCCTCGAAGACCCAGAACAGATGAAGGCGCGGCTCCAGCAGGTGGACGGTAAGATCAAGCGCCTGGAGCAGGAGCGAGCCGAGCTCATGGATCGGCGCGAGCGCCTGGAGGCGGAAGTAAGGGCGGAGCTCTCCGGCGAGGTAGTAAGGGCCTCGCAGGCCAAGGCCAACAGCCTTGAGGAACAGTTTCACAGCTACGCTGGAAGACTGACCGAGATCCGCAGCCAACTTCTTCGGAACACCGAGGAGCGGAGCCGAACCCGAGATCGCGTGGAGGAATTACGGAGCCAGCTTGAGAGCCATTTGGCTCAATCCTCCGCCGCTTCTACCGAATTGGAGAACCTGGACGCAGCTCTCTCCGCGGCGGACGACCAACGAACGCAGATACTCGCTGCGGAGTCAGAGAGCCGGGAGGCGCGGCGAAGGGCGGAGGATCGCTACACCTCGACTCAGATTGAGCTGGCACGCCTCAAGCAGCAATCGGTCGAGATGGAGCGCCGCTTGCAGGAGGATTTCGGACTCGTGAGCTATCAGGGTGGCGAGGGTCAGGAGCCGCTGCCTTTGGAGGGTCTGGTAGCGCGCCTGCAGCGGATTGACGTCCTCCCGGAGGATCTGGATCAGCAGGTTGACAAGCTGCGCAGGAAGCTGCGAAGGATGGGCTCCATCAACCTGGCAGCCAAGCGGGAGTACGAGGAAGTCCGTGAGCGGCATTCCTTCCTTAGTGAGCAAATTGAGGATTTGAATCAGGCCGAGGTTCACCTCAAGCAGGTGATTGAGCAGCTCGATGAGCAGATGGCGAGTCAATTTCAGATCACCTTCGACGCGGTGGCAGGTGCTTTTGAGGACTATTTCGTGCGGCTATTCGACGGGGGTGTGGCGAAATTGAGCCTGCTTCATGTGGAGGGCTCAGATCGGCCGGGCATTGATATCGAAGTCCGGCTCCCGGGTCGCAGGACGCGGGGGCTGGCAATGCTGTCGGGTGGCGAACGCAGCCTGACCGCCGTCGCCCTGATCTTCGCCCTGCTCAAGCTCTCGCCCACTCCCTTCTGCGTTTTGGATGAAGTGGATGCGATGCTCGACGAGAGCAACGTATTGAGGTTTGGAGAAATCCTGAAGGAACTGAGCGAAGATACACAGTTCCTGGTCATCACGCACAATCGGCAGACTATTCAGGAAGCGGCCGTGCTCTACGGAATCAGCCTGGGCAAGGACAAGGCCAGCGAAGTGATCAGCCTCCGTCTCGACCAAGCAACCGAGAAGCTGGCCGCCTAGCGACGCCTCGCGCGGTAGAATGGCACGGCGCCGAAGTGGCGGAACTGGCAGACGCGCTGCGTTCAGGGCGCAGTGCCCCTTGTGGGCATGCGGGTTCGACTCCCGCCTTCGGCATGTTGGCCTCGACCCAAAGCGGTCGGGGCCGATTTGCTTGCACTCAATCAATGAATCGTCATTGCGAGGAGCGCAGCGACGAAGCAATCCCCAATGCCCAATCAATGAATCGTCATTGCGAGGAGCGCGGCGACGAAGCAATCCCCAA
>JBGMQN010000063.1:0-7916 GCA_048054495.1 Anaerolineales bacterium | reverse complement strand
AGATTAGGGATTATACAACCGGATCTTCGAGAATCAATGGCTCGGCGGCGTGCGCTAGATATCGAGCGGGCCAGAGACCCGGCCTACTTATCAGGCCTGCGCGCGTATCAATGGCTCGGCGGCGTGCGCCGGATTTCGATGTTCCGGATCCAGGTCAGCAGCCTCGATCCCAGGGGCCCGGCCAGATCGAGCGGGGTGCGCTCGAGCACTGCTTGCGTCAGCTCTCGACCCGCGTCGATGAGCCGATCGGGCTGTGTGTAGTCCCAGAATGAGATGTCCGACGGCGGGATGAGCTCAATAACGCGTGTGGGTATCCTCTCTCGACGCGCGCGCCGGATCTCTCCGCCCGTCTGTTCGCGCAGCATCAGCGACACCGCAAACTGCGTGACGCCCAACACACCCCTTGCATTTTCAGATCTGCCTTTTGCATCGGATACGTTCAGGGCCACTACGGACGTGGCTCCGCGCATGATTGCTGTCAGGATGGGCAGCTTCGAACGCGCCCCGCCATCCATGTAGCGGCCCCTATCCGTCTCCCATGGGGGGTAGTAGGGCGGAATGGCCGTCGTGGCCATGGCGCCATCCAACAGTCGATCGGCGTCCCGATCGCCGAACACGACCAGGTCCCCGCTCTCCATGTCGATGGCCGTCACATATGCGGGCACGCCGTTAATGGCTTTCAGCTGACCGAAGGTGTCTGTTCCGGCCGGAAGCACATCCGTCAAGAAGAGGCTCAAGCTCTCGCTCGAAACCACGCTGTCTTCTTTTCTCAGGAGCCTGCGCACCGCTTCCAGCGGAGTGGGAACACCGACCTCCTGCGGGCCGGCGGCGCGCCAGGTGGTCTGCAGTGATTGCACGCCGCGCAGGTCGGGATTGGCCGCGATCCATATGGCGTTGAGGCCTCCCGCGGAGGTTCCAACCGCCATTTCAGGCCTCATTCCAGCCTGGACCAAAACCTCCAGCGCGCCGGCCTGCATTGCGCCAAAGTTTGACGCGCCGCTCATGACAATCGCCAACATGCAGAGTTCCCTTATGGGATCTTATTCTAAAATAGTCGGCGCCACAGTGGAATCAGTAACCGTCGCGGGTGCCATAGCGCCGCACCGTGTCCTCCAGGACCCCGGGGAACCGCAACGGGACCCCCTTGGTTAGCGCTCAGCCGCTTTCGAAATTTGTCGAGGTTATCAACGGGGAGCTCGGCAACTAGCCGATTCATCGCTCCTCAAACCGCCCTTCATTCCACTTTAATATGCCCATGATAAAACCTCCCCGATCTAGAGAAGAAGGGAGGAGCTTGTGACAGACAGACGGTATTCACTTGTTATTGTTCTGCTCTCAGCAGCCGTTGCGGTTGGGATTGCTTTCTTTTCCTTGGCTAGCGGCCTTTTCTTGGGCTACCAGTGGGGAAAGTCGGCAGGCAAAGCCGAGGTGCTGGCCGAGCTACCCGCAGGCGCTGCACGAGCCATCGGACCGCTGCTTGAGGAACTGTTTCCCCGCGGAGACCTGCCGCGTGGAGGACTGGAGCAGCTGATACCACGACGGGATCAAGGTTCGCTCCCGTTGCTCAACCGCCCCTACCTTGGTATCGCATTCCAAGTGATCACTCCGGAGCTGCAGGAGCAGGAAGACCTGGATGAAGATTACGGTGCGCTGGTCATCGAGGTCGTGCCGGATAGTCCGGCCGATGAGGCAGGGTTGAAAGAAGGCGATATCATCCGCGCCGTCGACGATGCGGAGGTCAACGAGGATCATCTCCTGGCTGAACTGATTGGCAGATATCAGCCAGGCGAGCAGATCGAATTGACGGTCATCCGCGATGGGCGCCGCATCACGATTGATGTGGAGCTCGGTGTTCGGCCGAGTGGAAGCTCACTCGAAGGAAATTACCTCGGCGAAATCATGCCTTTCTTGGGCGAGATGATGCCTGATTTTCAATTCCAGGGTGAGTTGCCAGAGGGCTTTGAGGGCTGAGC
Organism: Anaerolineales bacterium; assembly: GCA_048054495.1. Classification (GTDB taxonomy): domain Bacteria; phylum Chloroflexota; class Anaerolineae; order Anaerolineales; family E44-bin32; genus JADFRG01. Next base: position 5,943 of record JBGMQN010000063.1, on the reverse strand, counting down.
CTAAATAACCCCGAAGTAGTTTCACACCGCCGTGCCAGCGCCACTTTCGGACGCAACGGCACCGTGTTATCGAGCTTGCCGGCGACGCCCAGCGTGGGCGTCGCGAGGAGGTGCACTTGCTTCCGAAGATCAAAGCGAAGGATCGTGAGATCCATGGATCTGGTGGCTCAGCAAAGCCGGGCTTTCGATTGAGCGAGATTACAGCACTTCAGTCATGCTCTCAAGACCTACGGTAGCGGGCCGGCCATCGTGGAGACTAGACGATGATCGGAGGCCAGGGAGTCTGAAACCGCTGCGCCGCTGGGAGTTAGGCCGCGCAGCCACACGAAATCAATCTGCCTGGTCGGTTCGATTGCGGGAACGGTGGGCGGAGGCGGGTCCATTCCTAACGCCTGGAATGGATCGATGAAACCCGCTCCCTTGATGCGCTCGATCGGCGGATCCCCATGCTCAAGGTTGAAGTCCCCCGCGAAGGCGACCAGCGGTTGCTCTCCGATGAATTCCAAGGCCTGCTCTACCTGACGCTCTGCCTCAGAGGGATTGAGGCCAATCCATACGCCATAGACGCCCACCTGCCTCTCTCCCGACGACAAACTGACACCAATAATTCCGGTCTGCTCCTCATCGCTGGTCAGTAGACGTGAGACCACCGGAGCTTGCGGACCACGATACAGCACGGCGATCCCTGTCAGATGCTCGATCGTTGGAAGATAGGCGACCTGCATTCCCAAACGCCGCGCCAAATACAGGGCATCGTCCACAGAGTAGCTGGTGAGCCTCCCAGTATCCACCTCCTGCAAGGCGACCACATCGGCACCGCTTTCCCGGATGGTCTCCACTTGCTGGTCGAGTGTGAAATTCCATTTGCCGTCATAGCCGTAGTGAATGTTGTAGGTGGCGATGGACAGGCTTGCTTCTGCCGGCAGAGCTCCGGTCGAGCGCGGGAAGGCCACGATAGCGCTCGCCACAAGAGCCAGTCCTCCCAGGATGGCAAGCGAGGTCACCGGCGATCGCATCAGCTCCACTGCTCGAGGTGCAATCAGCAGCGTTCCAGAAACGACGGCCGCTGCGATGAGGTAGACCGCCCACCCCATTCCCCGCATAGCGGGCAGCGTGTATGGGTAAGTGAAGGCGAAGGCATTGAAGAAGCTAAGCAGCAGGAAGAGCACGAAACCCAGCGGGAGCCACAGGCTACTTTGTCCATCGGATCGCTCCACTCCGAACAGGACCACGATCGATAGGAGAAGCACGGCCTGCACGAGCAGCAGCGCGAGCCCTGCCAGCGGGCCAGACCGGAAATACCCCACGGCGAGCCCCACCATCAGTGCCAGAGCTACGAGCACTCTTGGCGCCAGATTGGTCCCCAGCCAGATCTGAATTCCCTCCCACACCCCCGGCACGAGGGGCAGCACGGTCACTGCCAGGAGCGCCGGTACGAGAACAAAATAGGACCCGTCGCTCCAGCGAGAGATTCCGTTGGGCAGGGATAGCAGCGAGATCTCCAGGAACAAGAAGGCGCCGAAAGCCAGTCCCACCAGCCAGCCCGGAGATCGTGCCTCCGCCGGAATCTCCTCCCTTCCCCAAATGAGCGCAGCTGCGAGAAGCACGGTCCATAGGATTTGAACGGCCAGCCAGCCGGGACGCAGGCTGAGATCGTATGTCGTTCCCAAGTTTCTAAGCAGCTGTCCAACCACTAGTGCTCCGAGGACAGCGATCATCGCCTCGCGCGGCATGCGTTCCAGGTAAACCCTCAGGAAGAAGGCGCCGGCGAACACGACCAGTAGGGCGCTCCAATAGCGGATGTCGGTCCTGGAGAGGGTCATGGTCAGGCGAGCCAGAACGGTGATCGCGATCGCAAGCGGGAGCAGTCCCCTTTCAAATCGTTCAGGAATAAAAGATGGGGCGATGAGCGCTACTAACAGGAGCAGACTGCTAATGCCAAGCCAAAGTGTGAGCGGGCCCTCGAGCACCTGGTCGTAGATGATTCCAAACAGTGAGGAGAATACGGTCCGCAGCCCCTGGAAGAAGAACAGCGTGACCGAGATCGTCAAGAAGATCTTGATCAGTTCTGCGGACTTGGGCATGGCTGGATTCGAGTATACATCTCCGAACGGTATACTTGAAATGAGACGTAGCGCGACCGCTATAACCACACACGCACGAACTGGGAGGAGTGCCCGGCGCGCCTTATCAGCATCGGTCGACGAGCACTTGCCAGGGTGCTAAAGATACCGTAGTTACAAAGGAGTTGAGTTCCATGGCAGAGAAAGTAGACGTTGATTTCCGACTCACCTACGCGACGATGTACGATCCCCCGGAGGCCCTTCATCAGAACTACGAGGCGGCTCTGGAGCAGGTCAGGGCCGCGCTGGGCGCCGAGCACGCAATGATCATCAGCGGGAAAGACGAATATGCCGACGAGAAATTCGAGGATCGGTCGCCCATCAACCAGGATTGGGTATTGGGATCGTTCCAGAGCGGTACCGAAGAAGACGCTCACCGGGCGCTCGATGCTGCTCAACGAGCGGTTCCTGCGTGGGCACAAATGCCGTGGAAGGAACGGGTGGAGACCATGCGCAGGGCCGCCGCTCAAATCGATGCGCGGGTCTATGAGATCGCGGCAGTACTCTCACTAGAAGTTGGCAAGAACCGCATGGAGGCGCTGGCGGACGCTGCCGAGGCCGCCGACCTGATTCGCTATGCCTGTGATCAAATGGAATCGAATGACGGCTATGTGGTCCGCATGGGCCAGGATCCGCTCAAGGGATATCAGGTACAAAACATCTCGGTGCTACGGCCTTACGGTGTCTGGGTTGTCATCAGTCCTTTCAACTTCCCGGCCGCCCTAACCGGCGGGCCCGCCGGCGCGGCGCTTGTGGCGGGAAACACCATCGTGATGAAGCCCGCGACCGATACCCCGTGGACCGTGCGCTTGCTGGCGGAATGCTTCCGGGAGGCCGGATTGCCGGACGGCGCGTTCAACTACGTGACCGGGCCCGGCAGCACTCTGGGTGAAGCGCTCGTGAACAGCCCCGTGGTAGATGGCATCACGTTTACGGGTTCGTTCGACGTCGGCATGCATATCTACCGCACATTTGCAGCGGGCCAATACCCGCGTCCGATCATCCTGGAGATGGGTGGCAAGAATCCCTCGTTGATCACGCACAACGCCGACCTCGATCGAGCCGTTTCTGGCATCCTACGTTCCGCCTTCGGCCTGCAGGGTCAGAAGTGTTCCGCCAATTCGAGGATCTACGTCGAAGAGCAGATCCACGACGAGTTCGTCGCTAAGCTGAGCGAAGCCACTAAGGAACTCAAGGTTGGAGACCCGACCGATCGCGCAGTTTTCATGGGGCCCGTCATCAACCGCGGCGCCTATCAAGACTTCAAGAACTTCAGCGAGGAGCTGTCCGAGGCGGGTGAGTTCCTGACCGGAGGCAAGATCGTCACGGAAGGCGATCTAGAGAAAGGCTTCTTCGTCGAACCAACCATCGTGTCAGATGTGGAAACCGATCACCGGCTGTGGAAGCACGAGATGTTCCTGCCGATCACGATGGTTCATGCCTGCAAGAGCAAGGAAGAGGCGCTGGAGCTGGCAAACAGCACAAGCTACGGGCTCACCGCGGGCTTTTATGGCAGTGACGAGGAAGCAGAATGGTTCTTCGAGAACATCGAGGCCGGCGTCACCTATGCCAATCGGCCGCAAGGCTCTACCACCGGGGCCTGGCCCGGCTTTCAGCCCTTCGGTGGCTGGAAGGGATCCGGCTCCTCCGGAAAGAATGCGGGTGGGCACTACTACTTGCAGTTGTATATGCACGAGCAAGTTCACACGATCATCAAGTGATCGCTGCTTCAGCCATGCAGAGTGATTTCGCAGGAAATACCGAGCGAAGCTCGGGGCTGTACATGCACGAGCAAATCCACACACTCATAAAATGAACCTGCGGCTGCTGGCCAAGCGCATTTCGTCGGATGCTGTACATGCACGGGCAATTTCACACGCTAATCCGCTAACCAAGTGAGAGCTTCTGCACACATCACCCGCGCAGTCGGATAGATCCAATCTTGGCCACTCCAACGTCTGATCGCGCGAGCGCGCAACCGGGCCTGGTTGCGCGCATTTTTCTTTCCACTGGCGAACGGCGCTTGCGAGCCGGCTGGCGGCTGCTGGGCCAGAGCGGGATCATGTTCGTTATTGCGGTCGCGATCTCATTCGCGCTCTCGATATTTGTCGCCGCACTGACCTTCATCAATCCCGAACTTGTGGCTGAGGGCGGGACGCCTGAACTGCTGCTCCTCGCACTTTCCATCCTCGTCGCCCTTCCCGCTGTGACGATATCGGTCTGGGTTGCACGCCGCGCTTTGGACCGCCGTTCTGTTACCTCCCTGGGGCTGGAGTGGGGAGCGCTTGCCCCGCGGGACTTGTTGATCGGCTTCCTCATTCCGGCGCCGCTTTTTGCGCTGGCCTTCCTTGCGCAATGGGGACTGGGCTGGCTCGAAATCGAGGGTTGGGGCTGGGCAGAGGGCAGCTTCGCGCCGACCGTTCTAGGAGTGGTGCTGGGACTAGCGGCTTTCGTTGCCGTAGGATTCTATGAGGAGCTGCTGGTTCGAGGTTACTACCTGCAGAATCTCAGGGACGGAACCGGCTTGGCGCTCGCCTTGTTCGTGAGTTCGGCAGTTTTCGCGCTGGCGCACTTGGGAAACTTCTCCGCCTCGATTGCTTCGACCCTCGGGATATTTGCCGCGGGCTACTTTCTGGCCTACGGGTGGCTCCGCACAAGCTCGCTTTGGCTGCCGATCGGTCTTCATATTGGGTGGAATTTCTTTCAGGGCCCGGTCTTTGGTTTTGCAGTAAGCGGCAATCCAACGCCGTCTATTGTGGTGCATACCGTCGAGGGGCCATTACTGTTCACCGGCGGAGGCTTCGGGCCGGAGGCAGGGTTAATCGTATTTCCACTGATGGCGCTAGGATCGGCGCTGATCTGGCTCTATACGCGGGGGCGCAAATCGGTCACAGATCAGGCGTCTGCTTCATAGACTGCTGTATCGGGATGGAAGTCTTTCCATGCGAACCAGAAAATGATCGAGCTCTTGAGACGGTCCAGTTTCTCGCCAGCAAGTGGGCCTTCGATAGCTTCCCCCTCAAACAAGTTCCACACCGTTCCCGTTTCGAGATCCCGTGGTTGATCATCCGCCGCCGATTCGAATGTGAGTACGCGGTCCCCGGCTAGCCGGCTGTAGGCTACGCCGTTCGCGTTGTCCGCGTCGAACACGACCAGGACAGGCAATTCCCCGACCTGGGCGTTTACGACTGGCTCCCGGCTGAGCTCGCTGAAGGGAAAGGCCATGGTCGCCTGGCCAGTGTCGACTCCGATCACGAATTGCTTGGTCTTCAGGCGGTCGTCGGTGCGAGTCTGGCCGATGACGCCCGCGGCCCCAGAGGAATAATAGCTGGTGTAGGGATCGCGGTTGCCCGCGTAGCCCTTCACGAGCGCCTGGGTATCCGGGTGGCGGGACTTCCAATCGCTCCAGGTCGTCTGCAAGGCAGGCAGGTACTCAAGCTCGGTCCCTTCGAGTGGCCCCCGAACCGCCCTCCCGAGCAGCTGGGACCAGAGGCTGTCTGTCTGGCGATCATACATAACCAGCAAATTCATGATCAGCTTTCCGCTGACTCCGAACTCCAGGATCTCGTCGCCTACTTCTCGGGAATACACGATCCCCGTATAGCAGAGCGGTCACCAGGTCACCGCAATGGGGCGTCCACCCACGATGTCATTCACGATCTCATGACTGGAAAGCAGGCCCACCGAATAAGCCCGGGCATCGCCATTGAACTCTACCCCGATCACGACTTCATCGGGTTCGTATTCGGCATCCGCCTCCTCGATGCTGTAGAAGCGCGGGCGATCGATGGAGGGGATAGCGTCCTTCGGCAGCAGCGTG
>JBGMQN010000140.1:0-2301 GCA_048054495.1 Anaerolineales bacterium | reverse complement strand
GCGGTTGCGCTAGTTGGGCTCCTTTGGCTAAGTGGGTGTGGTCGGGCCGATCCCACGCTCTTGCCGCAAGAACCAAAGGATACGGGGGCTCTTCTGATCGAGTCGGCCGAACTTCTGCAGGCCGAAAGCTGGCCGGTGCAGGTTCGCCTGGAGCTTGCCGGGACACTGCCATCGGCATGCCACAGCCTCGACTACGCGGTGGTGCTGCCCGGCGCCGGACGAGAGATTGAGGTAGAGGTCCAAGCGATATTCGAAGAGGGTTCAGAATGCTCAGGGGAACCGCAGCCCTTCCGACAGGGAATTGGCCTCGGTAGCTACACGGATGGCGACTTCCAGGTGCTGCTCAATGGCGAGCCAGTTGGCGAGTTCCGGCTCGGTGGGGGTGCGCAAGGGGGGGCAGGTGAGGGGGGGTTCGTGCGCGGACCGGTCTATGTCGACGAGACCGAACTGATCTTCCTCGAGAGTTTTCCGGTGCAGGTTGAACTCGTTTTACGCGGTTCACTGCCCACACCGTGTGCGACGCTGGAGTGGCGTGCTGAGACGCCGGACGAGCAGGGGAGGATCATGGTTGAGGCCTTCTCGCTTCAGGATCCGGCCGTGGACTGCATTCAGATCTTACAGGAGATGGACGAGCGCCTCCCGCTCGGATCCTACGCGGACGGCTCCTACAGCGTCTGGCTCAATGGAGAACTGGTGGGGGAGTTCGATCTCTGATCCCGCCCACTCGGGGCCTGCCCCCCGGACCGATCGGCAGCGAATAGATCTACGATCGGAAGAAAGTGCAGCTCTTGCGTGCCCTGCAACGTCGGGGGCCCGCGGTTTACACGCAGTGGAAATGTGACTTAGTGCGTAAGGATCTGCGATAGAAACAGCTTCGTTCGATCTTCCTGAGGCCGGTCGAAAATATCCGAGGGCGAGCCGCTTTCTACGACTAATCCTTCATCGAAGAAGAACATCCGATCCGCAACCGCCCTGGCGAATCCCATCTCGTGCGTGACTACGATCATGGTCATGCCCGATTGGGCAAGCTCGACCATCACATCCAGCACCTCTTTGATCATTTCTGGATCAAGTGCAGACGTGGGCTCATCAAAAAGCATGATCTTGGGCTGCATGGCGAGTGCTCGCGCGATGGCCGTGCGTTGCTGCTGCCCGCCGGAGAGATTGGCCGGGAACTTGTCTGCCTGTTCAGGAATCCCCACCCGCTCCAGCAACTGCATTCCCAGCTCTTGCGCCTCGTCCTTGGGCATCTTTCTCACCCAGATCGGAGACAGCGTGACGTTCTGAAGCACCGTGAGATGAGGGAATAAGTTGAAGGATTGAAAGACCATCCCGATCTCGCTGCGCACGGCGGAGATGTTCCGAACATCGTGCGTGAGCTCGATCCCATCCACGATGATGGTGCCGCGCTGGTGTTCCTCCAGGCGGTTGATGGTACGGATAAAGGTCGATTTTCCGGATCCGGAGGGACCGAAGATAACGATCACCTCGCCCACCTCGACCTCCATGCTTATTCCACGCAGCGCATGAAACTCGTCAAACCACTTGTGTACGTCCGTGCACTGGATGATGGCATTGTTTTCGTCTGCCATAGCTCCTATTATCTCACGTCTCCCCTACTCCCAAGCGCTCTTCCAGTCTGCGGCTGGAGTAGGACATCACAGAACTCAAAACAAAGAAAACTACGGCGATGAAGACAAAGACTTCTGCTTGAAGCTGTATGAACTCAGGATCAGACTGTATAACGGCCCTTCCGATAGCAAGCAATTCCGTGATCCCCACGATCACGGCCAGCGTTGTGTCCTTAAATAGACTGATGAACTGGCCGACCATGGATGGAATCACCGCGCGCAGGGCTTGCGGCAGCTCGATCAGGAAGGTCGTTTGGAACCCGCTCAATCCAATTGAATGCGCCGCTTCGACCTGCCCTGGAGGAATGGCTTGTAATCCGCCGCGGACGTTTTCAGCCAGGTAGGCCGCGGCGAAAATCGTCATTCCAAACATGGCGCGCACCAAGCGGTCGATCCTGAGCTCTTGAGGAAGAAACAGCGCGGCGATGATGGAAGTCATGAAAAGGATCGTGATGAGTGGAACGCCGCGCACCGCCTCAATCACGATGACGCTGGTGTAGTGGACAACCGGTAAGGAAGACCTGCGCCCCAGCGCGAGCAAGATCCCAATTGGAAACGCTAACAGCAAGCCGCCAATTGCAAGGATAAGCGTGACAAGCAAACCGCCCCAAAGCGAAGTCTCTACGCTGGGCAAGAGTGAGCTCCCTTTAAAACCGCGCAGCAGCAGGGG
>JBGMQN010000110.1:0-7981 GCA_048054495.1 Anaerolineales bacterium | reverse complement strand
GGGCTGCAGCGGCAACTGCTCCGGCCCGCACGTGCACTTCGAGATGCGCAGCGATGTGTACGGGCGCGTGAATCCCCTCAACTTCCTCCCGTAAAGCCTCCTGGCTCCAGCTCAGTATTGATATCTCCGATAATTGAAACAGGTCCTCCAGCGATGTATGATGAACTGAGCGACTCAGCCGCTACTGGCAGCCCCAGAGACATTGAAAAAGCTTATCAAGGGAACTTCGTGTCCAGGTTGGCATCATCGACCCAATTCGATGTCTCACCTTCCAATCGTTGGCGTCTTTTTTTTGGTATTAATTGCAGTAAGTGGATGCAATATCAACTTCAACCCCAAACCGATCCCGCAACCATTTCCGTCACAAGGCGCGCTACCAGTCTCAGGGTTCGAGCATGAATATGATCCTGGCCTATGGAATGATGGTGGCCTCGTGCAAAACTCTACGAACTGCTATGCGTATATTCTCAACCGATGGTTTGGATTTCCTCTATTTCACAAACTACAGCCCGGTGAGCTGAGCGGGAACCCGTTGAGCTCTGCCAGCGATATTGATGTCACGCGGATTATCGAATTGACACGGCAAGACGCTCAGTTCGAGGGCTTCTATTTTGAGGATGTCCTCCCAGATGATCCGTGTGTCGCCGGCTCTTACAAAGTTGCCCTCGTTGTCGATCCTGGCGTTGATTACCACTGGTACAGACAGAATCCGGATGGGACATGGTCGGGTAAATCCGGCCACACTGAAGCTACTGATTTGGACGCATCCGGGAATGTAATCTACGACCCGCGAGCAGCAGACCGGGATTATGGGTTTCCAAATTACACTGAATTTGGCGGCTTTTATTGTGTCGGGGACACGGCCGGAAACTGACCAACTCCCTGCGATATGCTGATGGAACAGATTAGTTTGGACGATTTAGGAGGAAATTGATGAGCGCAACATCGAAGATCACAGTCACCCTTGGCCTCTGGGGCCTTGCCAGTGTACTACTCCTTGTATCCTGCAACGGAAACGGCACTCAGCAAAGGACCTCCAAACGCGTGCTTTCCGATTTCGAGTTTCTTCAACTCGGAATGGGATATGAGGAGGTTGTCGCACGAGTTGGCGAATCAGATCGCGATGCCGGATCAGGCGTTCACTTGATGGTTTATGAACTTGATGACGGCACAGAAATCGTGCTGTCCTTTCCTTCCCTCACTAGCCTCGCCGCCGTTCATCATTATGACCCGGCGAGCGGTGAGCGAGAGCTAATTCTCGGCTCGGATGGTTAACTCGGCTCCGTTTGCGAACTCAGTCAACGTTTGACATTGATACGGTTGGGGCGCCCTCCGGCTTGGCTGCACGGTGCCTGCGGCACCGTGGACTGCTTGGGCAGGCAGGTAGCGGCCAGGACACTCCAGCGATAGCGCCGAACTAGCGGACCTGCTGCATGAGGTGGCTCGGTCCTACTTCTTCAGCCACCAATTGTCTGAAGCTAAGCCCGTTGGAGAGCGATCGCTCGAGATGGCCGAACGAACCGGAAATCCCAGAGTGCATGCTGAAGCCTTGATAACTAGAGGCAGCTAAGAAAGGTCTTCTGGCCCTTAACGATTTGATTCAAGTGGACGGCGATTCCGAGTTACTCTGAGCGTCGGTGCATCGGCTCGAAGGCAATATCCAATACGCAGATGGAGAGCTTGGATCTGCCGCAGAGACGCTCAGGCGGCCGCTCGCACGAGCCATAGCTCGGGGAGATCCGCAAGACATCGCCAATCTGGCAGTTGTGCTCGCAGAAGTCCTGATTGAACTTGAAGATTGCTCGGAAGCTCTGGAAACATTGGATCCCGCGATCGAGGGTGGCGCTAGGCGTATTAATACAACGCTTCTCAAATCCATTGTTCATTCTAGATTAGGCGAAAGCGGGACCGCTCAGACAATACTGGAAGAGATCAAGCATTCGAAAACACTTGATACCCGGATGATGATTCGCACGCTTGTACTCGAGGTGGAGGCCGAGCTTGCTTTCTCGGAAGGGAACTGATCAAGTGCGTGGTCGAATCTTGATAGATCCGTCCGTTTTCGACTCTTCTGGCGATAATACTTGCTTTGTTGCTTGCCTCCTAGCTCCGGAAAATTCTTCCAGTACGTAACGCCGAGCAAACCTGCATGGAAATGAAAGACCGCCCACCTCGTGATGAAGTGGGCGGTTTAGCGCGCCCGGCAGGACTCGAACCTGCGACCTCTTAGTCCGCAACCAAGCGCTCTATCCAGACTGAGCTACGGGCGCAAACGCTGCTTCAATTCTAATGCGCCTTTGGCCCTTGCAGCAGCGCACAAACTCCGCAAGCCGATGCTCTATCCAGCTGAGCTATAGGCGCATAACCCTGGTGGAGTACTCTTCAAACTAACTGTGAGCCTAGGCGGGGAGGGAGGGATTTGAACCCTCGATTGAGGTTTGTGCCCCAATAACCGCTTAGCAGGCGGTCCCGATCAGCCAGACTCCGGCACCTCCCCATGTCAGGCGGAGGGAGAGGGATTCGAACCCCCGGTAGGTTGCCCTACAGCGGTTTTCAAGACCGCCGCCTTCGTCCACTCGGCCATCCCTCCGGGATTCGGGCTCCCTTTCCAGAGCGCCCGGATTTTACCATGCGCGCCCTTTTTCGCCCTTGGCCGCTATCGTACACCATCGTGGGCAACTATTCATGCGACTTCCCAGATCTGATAAAGACCCAATCGGCCGTTCTCTCCATCCGAACGGAATTCTTGGGCCACCCGATATCCGGCATCCTCCGCAAGTTTATGGAGCTCGTCCTCCGTAAAGTGGTGCACATATCGCACCCCGCGGCCACCTTCACGCCAATCGACTAAGTAGTCCCCCTCGTCCACTTTGTCTTTTCTAATCCCCACGGTCTCCCACGGCACGATCCTATTTTGAAGACGTGGGCTCGCCAGAAAGTCCCACACGGAGACCGCCACGTGGCCTTCGGCGCCTAATAGCGCTCTGATTGCGATCGCGGTCGATTTGCGCAACTCCGTGGTCGGCAGGTGGTGCAGCACCGCAAAGGCGAATGCCCAGTCGAACTGACTTGAGTCACCGGCATCCATTGGCCCTGAGGCCGTGCCTTCCGATAGCAGACTTCGCGCGGTCTCGGCCCACTCGTCATCGCTAAGGTCGGCCAACCCGAACTGGTAGCGCGGCGGCCGCAGTTGATCGAAGATCGACTCCAGGAGCGGGCGGCTTGCGTCCAACCCCACATACCGTCCGGAAAAACCATGCTCCCTGAGCTCCTCGGCCAGCACACCGTGTGCGCAGCCGAGATCGAGCAGGTTCATGTCCAAGTGCACAGATTCGAGAACTCGAACGACGCCCGGCTGCAGGCGCCCACGGGTGGCCCGGAAGGGCTCGGCAAAGCTCTGATAGAATCCGCGGTTGATGCTCAGCAGACGATCGACGACTTCTCTACGCACGAGTACCTCACGCGGCACCAGCGGATTATAGCGGTGGCCGAGGACTGGTACGAAGCCCGCAAGTACACACCCGCGAAGCTCAGCCTGGCGCGCAAGATTCTGGAGGATGTGCGCGCCGGTCAGAAGGTCTCAAAGGCCGTGCGTGCCCACCCACTCCCAGAGGGGGGCTACGTTGGCAAGCACGTGCTCGTACATGCCTACCGGGAGCTGACCGAGGCCGGCACATGGGAGTTCGAAGCGCAGCTGCTGCGCCGCATTCGCATGAAGCCCACTCGTACGCTATCCGGTGTCACGACCGTTACCGTGCTCACCAAACCCTACCCGTGTCCCGGAAAATGCATCTTCTGTCCCACCGATGTGCGCATGCCCAAGTCGTATCTGCCGGACGAACCTGGAGCGATGCGCGCCCTCCAGCATGAGTTCGATCCATTCGATCAGACCGCAGCCAGATTGGCGGCATTGGAAGCCATCGGGCATCCCATAGATAAGATCGAACTGCTGATTCTGGGAGGGACCTGGAGCTCCTACCGTGAGGATTACCAGGAATGGTTCATCCAGCGCTGCCTGGATGCCATGAATGGATTTGAGTCATCCACTCTGATCGAGGCTCAAGAGGCCAACCGGGGCGCGGGACACAAGAACGTTGGAATGGTCATCGAGACCCGCCCCGATCACGTGTCTCTCACCGAAATTGCCCGATTGCGGGCGCTGGGTGTCACGAAGGTTCAGCTTGGAGCCCAAAGCCTCGACGACCGTGTCCTTGAATTAAACGCACGCGGCCATACGGTGGCAGAGACCCGAGAGGGCGTGCGATTGCTCCGTGCCGCGGGATTCAAGATCGTGCTGCATTGGATGCCGAACCTGCTGGGCTCTACGCCTGGATCGGATCGCCGCGACTTCGGGCAACTCTGGGACGATCCAGACCTGCGGCCGGATGAGATCAAGATCTACCCCTGCCAGTTGCTAGAGAGTGCCGAGCTTTATGAATATTGGGAGCGGGGCGAATACAGGCCCTACTCGACCAACGAGTTGATCGCGCTCATCACCGACATCAAGCCTACGATCCCCGAATACTGTCGCGTTAACCGGGTGGTGCGGGACATTCCTTCCACCAATGTTGTGGACGGGAACAGGCGAACCAGCTTGCGGCAGGATGTTCATGACGAGATGAGGCTGCGCGGCACGCGCTGCCGCTGCATTCGTTGCCGCGAAATACGCGGTGAGAGGGTGGATTGGGACTCACTGCAGCTTGAGGACTACTCTTACGAAGCTGGTGGGGCGCAGGAACACTTCCTTACATTCACCACGCGCGCCGATCGGCTGGCGGGTTTCTTACGGCTCAGCCTGCCCGGTCCAGACTCTCCGAGCATAGAGCTGCGCGATCTCAGACGAGCGGCGATCGTGCGTGAGGTCCATGTCTATGGTCAGTCGCTCGAGGTCGGAGCGGATCAGTCCGGAGCCGCCCAGCACATCGGGCTGGGCACCCGCCTCATGTTGGAAGCCGAGGCCATTGCCCGTCGAAGCGGCTTCGGTAGGCTGGCAGTGATCTCGGCACTGGGCACACGGGGCTACTATCGCAAGCTCGGTTATGAGCTGGGCGAGACCTACATGGTCAAGCGGCTTGGAGTCAATGACAATCACTCCACCTAGAGCATTTGTAAGGGGAATTGGGCAATCGGTTAATGGAAGCCGACTAAAAAAAATCAGGGGCAGCCGAGTCATCAGCTGCCCCGACCGGTCAGTTTGACCGGTGACCGCCTGTTGTAACCATCCTAGCGGATGAGACGAACCGAGTCAATTCGATCGCCTGCATCGCTTCCAGGAAGTTAGCTTATTCGCTGAAGATCCAGAAACTCGTCACCCGGATCTGGTTTCGATCCGCCCAATCTTTCACGCTGGTTGCCATAGAATCTGGCGCGACGACGTAGAAAGAACCTTCCCCCACTTTGGCCCGGCGTGCCAGCGTCTTGCACGATTTTTCGGAGACGCTAGATGCGAGCCCATCCCGATTGATCACATACCAAAAAGCCTCACGCCACTTCATCGTCTTCCATTCCAGCGCGGAGACATGCGGTCGAACGCCGTGCATATCATCGGGTGGGCCTGCCGGCCAGTTGGTGGGGGTGGCTCGCACATCAAGAAAGTTGGCCGCCTGCGAGACGCGTTCTGCCACCTGGCCTACGAGGTGATCGAGCTCTGTCTTGGTGGTGTGATTCAGGTGCAACGCGGTATTCAACGCCGCCATGATAGGTGCCCTCCAGCAATCCCAGTCAGATGCTACTCTTCGGAAGAATTAGGGGAAATAGGAAATCCGTCCCCCACATATGTGGGAGAACATTCGTGCTGTGAATGGACCCGAAAAGGGCGTGCGATATAATGCGCATCTTCGCCTAGAACGTAGTCGGCCAAGCAGGTCTCGAGGGCAGCATGGGGTTTCGCTCCGGTAACTGGTATTCCTTCATCCGTTACGACGAGGACCAGGATCAGCCGCAGGTCAGCGCGGGGATGCTGCGTCGAGTGGCAAGCTTCGCCAAACCCTACTGGCGCTGGGTCACGCTCACCCTTGTGACCATCATCGGAATCTCACTCTTGAGCCTGGTACCCCCACTTCTGATCCGCAACCTGATCGATATCGCCCTTCCTGAAAAAGACGTTGCGCGCCTGAGCTTGCTAGCGCTGGGGATGATTGCGGTCCCGATCATCAACGGACTGCTCGGCGTGGCGCAGCGCTACGCCAGCTCTACGGTAGGCGAGGGGCTCATTTTCGATCTTAGAAGCGAGGTCTATGCCCATCTGCAGCGCATGAGCCTCCGCTTCTACACTCATACCCAAACCGGCGAGATGATGTCGCGTCTGAACAACGACGTCGTCGGGGCTCAGCGGGCGGTGACCGGAACGCTGGTCACGATCGTGAGCGATTCGATTTCACTGATCGCTACGCTGGCGATTATGATCGCGCTCGATTGGCGCCTGACCTTGCTCAGTGTGGTCATCCTGCCGCTGTTCATCCTCCCCGCCCGGCGAGTTGGACGGGTGCTTCGACAGATCGCGCGCGAGCAGATGAATCTGAACGCGCGCATGAACGCACTGATGAACGAGACGCTTAATATCAGCGGGGCGCTGTTAGTTAAGATCTTTGGCCGATACGATACGGAGGTAGGCCGCTTCCGCGAGCGCGCGGCTGGCGTGCGCGACATCGGAATCCGCCAGGCCTTCGTCGGTCGCTGGTTCTTTCTGTCGCTCAGCCTCGTTACCGCAATCGGCACCGCAATGGTTTTCTGGCTCGGTGGCTACCTGGTCATCGTCGACATATTCACCCTGGGCACGCTGATAGCCTTTACGGCCTATTTAGTCAACCTCTACGGACCGCTCATGTCGCTGACCAATGCGCGGGTCGATTTCGCTACTTCCATGGTGAGCTTCGAACGCGTCTTTGAAGTACTCGACCTGCCAATCGAAATCCAGGATCGGCCAAATGCGGTCAATATCGAACACTCGGAAGGAAACGTTCGATTTGAGCAGGTCTGCTTTAGCTATATGGAGGAGGGCGATGCCCGATCAGGGCTCGAGGAAGTGCGCCGTTTCTCGTGGGGAGGCCGAGGAACCTATGTCCCACCGACCCAAACCAAAGATGGCAAGTCGCCCGATGGTGCGAATAAAGACGAGAATGGGGGGGAGAGCAGGCCCGAAGAGCGCCGCTGGGCCCTGAAAGATCTGAGTTTCGAAATGAAGGCTGGCCAGGTTGCGGCTCTGGTGGGACCAAGCGGGGCGGGCAAGTCGACGATCACTTACCTCCTGCCTCGTCTCTACGATCCGACCGAAGGACGCGTCACGCTGGATGGAATCGATTTGCGCGATATCATGCTGCAATCGCTTGCCGGCCAGGTGGGGATGGTCACGCAAGAGACGTTCCTCTTCCACGATACCGTGCGCAATAACCTGCTCTATGCGAAGGATGACGCCACCCCGGAGCAGATCGAAGAGGCATGCCGCGCGGCTCACATCCACGAGTTCATCGAGCAATTGTCTGATGGATATGACACGCTCGTGGGTGAACGAGGGTATCGGCTGTCCGGCGGGGAAAAACAGCGGGTGGCAATTGCACGGGTTATCCTCAAGGACCCCAGGGTGCTGATTCTCGACGAAGCCACCAGCCACCTTGATTCCCGATCCGAGTCTTTGATCCAGAGTGCAATGGAACGAGTTATGAAGGGCAGGACCTCGCTGGTGATCGCGCACCGATTGAGCACCATCATCCGAGCGGACTGGATCCTGGTCATGGATCAGGGGCGTCTGGTTGAGCAGGGGCGGCATCAGGAGCTACTGGCGCGGGGTGGCCTCTACCATACGCTCTACGAGACACAGTTCAAGGAAGGCCTCCTGGGTGAAAGCGAGGCAACGGACCGCCTGCAGACAGCTTCGGAGACCCACCGAGAGTCCTAGTCCTCCATCTTTGAATTTCCCTCCACTTCCATTTACGCGTGTGCTATGAGCACTACGCCAAAGCAGCATGCAATCGCCAGCAGCAAA
>JBGMQN010000013.1:0-8055 GCA_048054495.1 Anaerolineales bacterium | reverse complement strand
GCTGTAGAAGCGCGGGCGATCGATGGAGGGGATAGCGTCCTTCGGCAGCAGCGTGACGATGTCATATTCCGGCTCCTGGCCTGCTTCGGCCGTTGTCCCAGATTTGGAACTCGGGGCACAGGCCGCCAGAATCACTGCGGCAGCGGTAAAGATGAGAAATCCGATTCGAGAATTCATGTCGATGGAAGTCTCTCTTGATCAAGCAGGAGAGGCTGTAATTCCACTTACTCGAAATGCTGCTTGACTCGTCAGCACACTTGTTCTATACTCGCGCAATCGAACAGGTGTTCTAGTGGAGGTGAGAGATGTCAATCTACGCAGAGCTAGCACGGCCCGAAGCAGATCGTCTTGCTGATTTTCGCTCATGGTTCACTAAGTTGGGCCACGAACGCGATCTCGTATTCGCGACCATCATGGTGGGGGCCTTGATCGCATTCGAGCTGTTCAACTTCGGTACAACGGAATTCGCTCTAACGGATCTGCTCGGTGATCTCAGCCTGGGATTCGTAAGTTGGGCGACGATCCTGGCGTTGGCCTTCAGCGCCATGGACTTTGCGGGCCTCTCCTGGCTATTCACACCTAAGAAGAAAGTGCGCGTCGAAGTATGGTATTTGGTCGGTGCGTGGTTTTTGGCGGCTACCATGAATGCGATCCTGACCTGGTGGTCTGTCTCGCTCGCACTCTTAAATCACCCTGCCCTGGGCAATGAGGTCATTACGCGGGAATCACTCTTATCCGGTGCACCGATTCTTGTGGCGGCGCTGGTCTGGCTGCTTCGCGTGCTTTTAATCGGAACTTTCACACTCGCCGGCCACCGTCGGCTATCCCGTTCGCGCTCCGCAGTCCAATCCGGGAGGCCATTCAGTGCAAGAAATTCTGGCAAACGCGCAAAGCGCACGCTCGTGGCGCAGCCGATCAGCCAGCGCTAGCCTCGGCCGCATATTCCGCTGGCTGCCAGTCCTGCTGGCAGCCAGCTTCCCTATTGCAACGGTCGCGGTCATGGCAAGCGGGCGCCCGCAGACTGATGCCTTGCGGTCGATCTCCAGCCTGGAGCCACCGTCTCCGCAGCAATTCACCTTTTCGATTCCAGAGGCATTTACGGCGGAGGTGAAGCATTGGGCACCCGACATACTTCGCTGGTCAGTCGAGTATGATCTTCCAGTCGAGTTGGTTGCAACCGTGATGCAGATCGAGTCGTGTGGGCACCCGTCGATCCATTCGAATGCTGGAGCGGCTGGCCTATTTCAAGTCATGCCCTATCACTTCGCTGCCGGCGAGGATCCATTGGAGCCCGAGACCAATGCTTTGCGCGGCCTTAGCTATCTTGCACGCAGTCTCGAGCTCGCGGAGGGCGACGCAGCTCTAGCGCTGGCCGGCTACAACGGAGGGTATGGCCAGATCACGCGGGCACCCAGCCTCTGGCCAGCCGAAACCCAGCGCTATGTACGGTGGGGGACGGCAATCCTTAGCGACATACAGCGTGGTTCCATTCCCAGCCCGGGAATTGCTTCGTGGCTCGAGGCTGGAGGCGCAAGCCTGTGTCGGCGCGCAGCCGAAGCGCAGGGATCAGGCTGACGCTCCTGGTCCACTCATTGGCCAGAATCAGAAAATGGCGGCGAATGCTGAGGGTTCTCTGAGAATGGGCTGCCCTGGATCGCCGTTTGTCAGACCGGTGTGCGAGCGCCATCAGTCTGCACTAAAGGCTCTGTAGCGGACACACAATCGTTTTCAAGCCTAGGAAGCCAGACCGAAAATGTCGTCCCCCTGCCTTCCTCCGAGGCCACTTCAATTCGCCCATTGTGGCTGCGCGTGATCCAGTATGCAATCGAAAGACCGAGCCCCGCGCCTCCGCTATGATTCCGCCGCCTCGATCGATCAATGCGGTAGAAACGTTCGAAAATGTGAGGCAACTCATCGTTTGGGATTCCGGAACCTGTGTCCGTTACCGTCAATCGCGCCCAGTCCTCAACGCAGGCCAGCGCAAGCGTAACCGTGCCTCCCGATGGGGTGTGGTCTAGAGCGTTAGCGATGAGATTTAGCAAGACCTGCCGCAGCCGATCGCGGTCTCCTATCACCCGTACCTGATCCTCTCGGCCAATTTCGACTTCCACTCCTTCACTCGCCAGTAAGTTTGCTTGCTTGAAAACATCCAGCATCAACGTATCAAGTTCAATCTCTTCCATCGCCAGCGGCAGACTACCGGTCTCAGCCTTCGCCAACAGCAGGAGATCGTTCACCATGCGTGTCATACGATCGACTTCGGCCTTGATAGCTTCTAAGGATTCCCGATCCATCTGCTCCATGCGGTCGATTAAGTCGACGTTGCCGCGGATGGTGGTCAGCGGCGTTCTTAGCTCGTGTGATACGTCGGCCAAGAATCGTCGCTGTGTTTCAAATAAAGTCTCAAGGCGCTCGAGCGTCTCATTGAAGGCCAATGTGAGCCGACCCACTTCGTCACGTGGAGGGCCGGAGGTCGGAATCCGCCGCGAAAGATCGTCGGCCCGCGTGATGTGGAGCGCCGTTTCGGTCACCTTGTCCAATGGACGCAGGGCCGCACCTGCTGTCGACCAGCCCACAATTCCCGCTGCCACTGCGGCCACAACACCCCCAACCACCATGAGAACCAAGAGGTTCTGCAGTGCCTGTTGGGAGGCCTCTAATGAACTAGCCAGCTGCAGGAATCCGATCACTTCGTCTTCTGGCTGCAATAGCAGAGGATAGGTCATCACACGGTAGTTGTCATTTCCGATTGTTTCGGTGCGAAAGACTGCCGACCGTTCATTCAGGTTGAGCGGAGCCAAGCTCAGCTCCTCCATGCCTGGGTCTTGGTAGGCCACCTCGCCGTCGTTTCGCCTCAATTGCACTCCAACGCCGGCAGTAAGCGCCAGTGCCTGAGGCGGAAAAGCAATCACTTCTCCATCCACCGATCGAATGGCGGTTGAGCGGATATCCTCAGCCGTACGTAGCAGCGTGTCGTTGATTTGTTGGGTAAGGAGGAATGAGAGCAGCAGGTATACGGCTGTTCCGAAAAGGATCAAGACGCCTGCCAGCAGTCCGGTGTACCAAATGGTCAGCCTGGCGCGCAGCGTCAAGTTTCCTCCCGCAGCACGTACCCAACACCGCGCACCGTGTAGATCAGCCTCGGCTCGTCTGCGGCCTCGGTCTTCTGCCGAAGATAGCGGACGTAGACTTCGATAATGTTGCTCTCCCCCCCGAAGTCATATCCCCAGACTCGATCGTAGATGACGTCCCGCGTCAGGACCTGACGTGGATGGCGCAAGAACAGCTCAAGCAGCTCGTACTCCTTGGCCGTCAATTCGATTTCACGTTCGCCTCGGTAGGATTGATGCGTCCCGGTGTCCAACCGCAGATCAGCAAACGACAGCACTTCCGGCGCGCCCTCAGGCTTTGCTCTGCGGAGTAGCGCCCGGATGCGCGCCAGAAGCTCGTCAAACTCAAACGGTTTGACTAGATAGTCGTCAGCTCCCGCATCCAGTCCCTCCACCCGGTCCGCGACCGCGTCCTTTGCGGTCAGCATGAGGATTGGAACTGCCCCTGCCGCTCTCAGCCGGCGACATACTTCGAGCCCGTCTAGTCCCGGCAGCATCCAATCCAGGACAACCAGGTTCGGCGGTCGCTCTCTGGCCAGCACCAATCCCTCTGGCCCATCCGCGGCAGTCTCGACTGTGTAGCCTTCGTAGGTGAGTCCGCGCCGCAGGAGCTGCAGGATACGCGCGTCGTCTTCGATTACAAGGATGTGCTCTCGCATCGGAGATATACTACCGCGGTCCATGGGACTGGTGGAGAGGCGATGGAAGCATTAAGCACTCACAGCTTACGATAGGTTGCTGCGCAATCGAGGCGCGCAACGGCCGCCCAGCTCGGGCGGCCGCTTGTTTTCTATGGCTTAGACCAGATCGACCGTAGCGCCCGCAGCCTCTAACTTGGACTTGGCGCCCTGCGCCGCTTCCTTGCCGGTGCCTTCCATAACCTTCGCCTCGGGGGTCTCAGCCAATTCCTTGGCGTCCTTGAGACCCAGCGTCGTGATCTGGCGAATGGCCTTGATGACATCGATCTTCTTAGGCCCCACATCCTTGAGCACCACATCGAACTCGGTCTTTTCCTCCGCCGCCCCATCGGCGCCATCTGCGGCCGGTGCGGCCGCCACCGCGACCGGCGCGGCTGCGGATACTCCCCACTCCTCCTCGAGCATCTTGGTCAGCTCGGCGGCCTCGAGCACCGTGAGTTTGCTGAGCTGATCTGCCAACTTTTTTAAATCTGCCATCTTCTATCTCCTTATTTTTCTTTCTGATTCTTCTTGTGAGCTAGGCCGCCTCCGCGCCCTCGCTCTTCGAGTACGCATGCATCACTCCTGCCAGCTGCCGTATTGCTCCCGCCAGCACACCCGCCACCTGCCCGGCAGGCGTCGTGATGAGGGCCAGAAGCTGCGCCTGAACGACCGGCATGGGGGGTAGATCGGCCAGCTGTAAGATTCTGGCTGCATCAATAAGCTTGCCGTCGATCAGACCGCCCTTGATCTGAAGGGTATCCGTCTCTCTGCTGAGATCGACGATCGCCTTGGCTACAGCTGGAATTTCCTCTGTGGCAAACCCGATCGCAGTAGTGCCGTCGGTAGCCCCTTCAGGCAGCGGAAGATCGAGCTCCTTGAAAGCCAGGTCCATCAAGCTATTCTTGACGATGTGGAACTCGCCGCCCACTTCCCGGATCTGGCCCCGCAGCCCTTCTAGGTCCTTGACGGTTACCCCGGAGAATGAGGCCAGGATAATGCCACTGGACTCTTCTGCCAGTTCTTTGTACTGGTTTACCAGTGCTACCTTGCGCGCCTTTGTTATCGCCAAGTCACCAATCCTCCTTTAAGAATTTAGCCTTTGCGTCCGAGGCAAAGGCTAAGCTTGCTGCAAAGCACTGCTGAAACCTTCACCTGGGCAGGAAATTAAGCCCCAAACCGGGCACCTGCTGTCTGTGGCGAGATTAAAGATTCTCTGGTTGTTACATCGCCTGTGCGGCGATCGCGTCTACTTTCACTCCCGGACCCATGGTACTCGTAACGACGATCTTCCGGAGAAATATCCCCTTGGCCGAAGCGGGCCGCGCTCGCATAATCACATCCATCAAGGCCGCCATGTTGTCGTACAGTTTGTCCGTATCGAAGGAGGCCTTGCCAATTGGGACGTGAAGATTCGCGGTGCGATCCAGCCGAAACTCGACCCGGCCCGCCTTCAGCTCATCGATCACTCGCGGCAGGTCTTCTCCCGGAACGACCGTACCCGCCTTTGGATTCGGCATCAAGCCACGCGGGCCAAGGATCTTGCCCAATTTCCCAACCTTGCCCATCATGGAGGGGGTGGCCACCGTAGCGTCAAAATCAGTCCAACCATTCTGGATCTTTTCCAGCAATTCGTCATCTATGACATGGTCCGCTCCAGCTTCGGATGCCAACCGGGCATCATCACCTTCCGCAAAGACCACAACCGTCACCGACTTGCCCAGTCCATGCGGCAGCATAACTGTTTCGCGAATCTGCTGCTCCGCGTGGCGCGGATCGACGCCGAGACGAAGATGAACTTCGATCGTTCCATCGAATTTCGTGAATGAGGTCTCCCGCGCCAGGTCGAGCGCCTCGCGGGGCTCATAGGCCTGATCCCGATCAATCTTCTCTGCCGCCGCTCTGTAGTTTTTCCCGTGTCTTGCCAATTTGTTATCCCTCAACCACGATGCCCATGTTGCGTGCGGTTCCTTCGATCTGCCTCATAGCGCCTTCGATGTCTATGGCGTTTAGATCTTTCATTTTAGTTTCCGCGATCTCTCGTACCTGATCACGGGTTACCTTCCCGACCTTTTCGCGGTTAGGCTCGGCCGAACCTTTTTCGACACCCGCGGCCTTGCGCAGCAAGACCGCCGCAGGCGGGGTCTTTAATATGAAGCTGAAACTCCCGTCGGTGTAGATTGTAATCTCAGCCGGGATGATCTCACCGGTCTGGCTGGACGTGCGCACATTGTATTCCTTGCAGAACGCCATCAAGTTGATCCCATGCGGTGCCAGTGCCGGCCCGATAGGTGGCGCGGGAGTAGCCTTTCCGGCCTCGATATGTAATTTCGCTACAGCCTTAATTTTCTTTGCCACTATCTCACTCGCTTACTGTTTGACAACACAGGTAAGAATTCCGGTCCTTTGGCTAGGCTTTATCAACCTGCAGGAAATCCAGCTCCACGGGCGTCTCCCTGCCGAAGAATGAAACCATAACCCGCACTTTAGCCTTGTCCATGTCGATATCGTCAACCGTTCCAATGAAATCGTTGAACGGTCCGTCAATGATGCGCACCTTCTGGCCCACGTTGTAGGTGACCTTAATTCGAGGCGCATCAGCCTCCATTCGTTTCACGATTTGGCTGACCTCTTCAGGTCTCAGCGCAGTGGGCTCATTGCCCATCCCCACAAAGCCGGTAACGCCCGGCGTGTTCCGAACCACGTACCACGAATCTTCATCCATGATCATCTGGACCAGGATGTAGCCGGGAAAGACGCGTCGCTCCACCGTACGTCGCTTGCCGTCCCGCACTTCCATCTCTTCCTCGGTCGGGACCACGACATCAAAGATCTTTCCTTTCATATCCATGGTCTCAATACGCTGCTCGAGGTTGTGCCGAACCTTGTTCTCATACCCGGAGTAGCAGTGCACCACATACCACTCACGTCCGTCATCAGGCTCTGCAATCTTGCCTTCGGAAACTTCTGCCTCGACCTGCGCGGCAAGTTCCTCCGCAATAGCAGGAGCCTGGCCCTCATTGCCGTTGGGCTCAAGCTCGGCCTCGGTGAGCGGCTCCTCTTCCAACTCGGCCGTTGCTTCGGCCTCGGGCTCCGGTACGGGTGCCTCAGCATCAAGTTCCAGCTCTTCAACTGTCGAACCGATCGGCCCCTCCGTTTCCTCCTGGGTGGCTGCCGAATCAGTAATTCGGGCTTCGGCCTCAAGCTCAGTTTCCTGCTCCGAATCTTCAGCCGCGGCTTCTGGCGATTCGTCAGTCGCTATTTCAAGTGCCGGTTCTTTGGCCCCATCGGTTTCGGACGCTGCCTGCTCCGCCCCATCCTCTAGGGTGGCTTCGGCGCTCTCGAGCGCTGATTCTTCTCCGGAAGACGATCCTTCCGATGGCTCGTTTTCAAGCATTTCCTCTTCGACCTGCTCAGATCGCTCGGCCTCGGGCGCGGATTCTTCGACGGAAACCTCAATCATTTCGCTATCCGAATCTTCGCCCTCTTCCGCATCCGCTTGCTCGTCCTCTCCGTGTCCGCCTTCGCTCTCAAGAACGACCTGCTCGGCGGGGGCTTCTTTATCATCCTCTGGATCAGTCTGCCCGGCTTCTAGCGCAATGTCGAGTTCCGCGATCTGCTCCTCCGGTGTCTGGTTCTCCACATCGGAGCCCGCGGTACCTGCTTCTTCGCCTTCCGTCGTCGATGCTTGTTGATCTTCCATTAAATTGTCCGAGTCAGCCCATGGATATGATGAAGAGCACCGCTTGCGCGAACACATAGTCCAGCAGTCCTAGAACCGCACTTGAAATCACGACCACTACCAACACCAACCCGGTAAGTTGAATCGCTTCCGGTCGAGTCGGCCATGTCACCTTCTTGAGCTCTGCGTTCGTTTCGCGAAAGTAGCGGACGATGGGGTTGCCCCTTCTTCTTCTGACGATCTGTGCCTTGCCCAATAACTCCTCCTCAAGACTGCGACTGCTTGATCAAGCAGGCCAGGTAGGACTCGAACCCACAACCCCCGGTTTTGGAGACCGGTGCTCTGCCAAATTGAGCTACTGGCCTACGACGCTACTTCGTTTCGCGGTGAAGCGTGTGCTTCCTTTGCCGCGGGCAATACTTCATTAGTTCGATCCGCCCCGGATCATTCGTCCGATTCTTCTCCGTCGTATAGTTGCGCTCCGAGCACTCCGTGCACTCGAGCGTAATGATTGGTCGTGAGCCTTTTCTCGCCATTGTTCGTCAGGCCATCCTTACTCGATGATCTCGGTGATCACTCCGGCGCC
>JBGMQN010000055.1:8578-51104 GCA_048054495.1 Anaerolineales bacterium | reverse complement strand
CCCATCAGCCAATCTCCCTGCTGGACGATGTAATCCTGACCCTCTCCTGGCACCGCAGTGGGAGCGAGCGTCGGCGTCGGTTCAGTCGTTTCCAATGGCGCCTTCGTCGGAAGGGCTGTTGGAGCAGGGATGAGCACTACGAAGGATGCAGATCGATTGATATCTGATCCTCCGCTATCAAGAGTGACCGCCACGAGCTGATACTCGCCCGGATCAACACAGATTCTGAGCGACCACGAGCCCCCCTCATCCGCGGTCGCGCTGCCAAGAATAGCTCCGTCAGCCCTGACCTGGACCAGAGAGCCTGCCTGGCCAGTTCCGGAGGCCTCGATGCAGCCCGCGACGACCACGGCCTCACGGATGGCCGGCGGCAGGTCGACCACGGGTGCGAGCGTGGGCTGCGGCTCCTGCTCGGCGGCCTGGGTGGACCGGCTGTTGAGCGCGACCGCCACTAACACAATGAATAGCAGGATGAAGGTGACGGCGGCTTTGAATAGATCGTAGACTTGGGTCGAGGGAACTCGTTGAGTACTCATCGGGCATGGCCTTGAGTGCGGCTAGTCACTGGGGCTGTGATGCATTCGGCCAAGAGCTGGGCGCTCGCCATCATGGGGGGGGCGCGGCAGCGGGCGCCGATGTCGTCCGGCCGCCCTTGAGCTCGTCTTGCAGCGAAAGCAGTTCCTGCCAGCGGCCCCGCGCGGCCAGCCGAGCCTGCTCTGGCCAGGTGTCAGCCGAGGCCTCCGCCAAATGATAGGTTGGGCCAGCCGTCCCAAGAATTGCGTGAAGTTTGCCGGGAGGCGCTTTGGCGAGCTGGGCATAGCTGTGGATGCCCTGCTCGTTCAACAAGCCGGCTACCTTCGGCCCCACTCCCTCAATGCGGGTGAGGTCGTCTTCCAGGTCGAGAGCGTTTTGAGGTACGCCGCCGACCAACTCCGCCTTCAGCGCCGCGAGCTTGACCCAGTCGCGGTTGGCTGCCAGCCGGGCCTGCCTTGGCCAGGTTGTTGGATCGTGCATTTGGAATCCAGCCCCACCGTCGTGCAGGATGCCCCGTAGGCGGTGGACATCCGTGTTGGCCAACTGCTCGAAAGTGGTGACGCCGTTCTGGTTCAAAAGATCGGCGGTCTTGTCGCCGACGCCTTCGACGATCGTCAGATCATCCGCGGCGACCGCATAAGCCTGTTGTGCTGCCACCGGAATAATTGTAGGCATATCTTCCAGCTCAACGATCTTGGCCTTGAGCTGCTGGTTCTCAGCGCGGGTGCTTACCAATGCCGCCTCCGCCAGCTCCAATGCCGCAGCGGTCCTTTCCTGACGCCGGCGCCAGTAAAAAAGATCAACCAGCCATTCGATGCCCCAGCCGATGAGGACGCCAAAGAGCAGAATCACCCAATCCATAGAAACCTCGCTTAGTTGTTGGTCCGATTGGATCTCACCGAGAATGTGTTCCCCCAACAACCTTACTTATGGGCCCTTAGATGTCAAATGCGCTGAACCTCTTGATTGCCTGATCAGCCTGCCTTCTTTGGAGTCCGAACCCAGAAGCCTCGAGACCCGAATGCGCTTGTATATTGAAGGATGTCAAATGCCAGAGCGGTAACAACCAGGATCCAGCCCAGGGTTCCCGGACCTCCGGGTGCTGCTAGCGCATACACCAGTGTGGTCGTCGGCAGAAAGAAGAAGCCCAGGATCGGCACCAAAACACTGCCATAGGCGAGCTGGACGAAATTGGTAAGGATCCAAATAAATAGGAGCACCAAGCGGGGGGCGGCCAAGGCCGTGACTAAGAAGATAAGGCCAAACATCTCTCCTCCTGTATCCTGATCGCGCGGAATAGAACAGGACTGGCGGCCATTATAAGGCCGCCAGTCCTTGGTTCTAACTTGCGTCTTGCGCGAGCGTCGATGCTTGACCCAAGCTACCCGAGCTCAGTCGCACCTACACTCCTACTCTTTCTTGCTGTTGCGGCGACTACGCCGCCTCGCCGACCACCATCAGGTCTGCGGCGAACTCGGCGTCCAGAGCGTTGTTGGCCAGCTTGTTATAGCCTTCGATAGCGGTCGCCATCTGCTGGACCCACTTGTCCTCGACCACCGCCACGATCGCCGAAGAGCCCTCTGGAAGATCCTCTGCGGCTTCCTTGAGCGCGGTGTTGTCGAAGAGACCTTTGTCGGTGAACTTGCCGACCAGCGCGCCGACCGTGCCACCGAGCACGGCACCAGCGATGATGCTCGGGGGAAAGATGACTCCCAGCACGACGCCGACGATGGCGCCTTTGCCGGCGCCCTTCTTTGGGGTGAGCTCGGCGGTCTCAACGACGCTGATCTTACCCTGCATGTCTTTGGCGATGAGGGCGGCATCGATGATCTCGATGGAACCGGACTTGTCCATCTCTTCGAGCGTGTGCAGCGCCTTGTGCGCTCCACTCTCGTCGGCGTAGGCCGCTACAAATACCTCATAACCTGTCATTTCATTCATGCTTTTCTCCTTTATATTGAAGCAGAATTCAATTGCTAGTGTGGCATACGGGCTCGCGAAGAAGATCGTAGGGGATGCGTATCTATTCGTACGCAATAAGGCGTAGGCCGGAGCACCCGGGGCTCGGTCTCGAGGTAATATTCTGACGATCGTGAAGCTGCGCAAAGGCACTGTCTGGACCGCACCCCTCGTACTAGGCGGTCCGGCTGCGCGGAAGCCGTTGCCCCCGAAGACCTTGCGCCCGAGAGTGTTGAGGCAATTGCAGGGCCCGTTTCGGAAGGCGCGGGCAGTGAGATGGAGAAGAACACTCGTTTGAGGTCTCAGGCCAAGTGCGCCGGCGCGAGAATATCTCAGCGGATCATTTTGAAGAGCGAGGGATCGAATTACAGGGAGAGTGGAATTGCAGCCTAAATTGCTTGGAGCATTTGTTGTTGTTGGTCTCTTGGCAGCAGGTTGCCAGTCGAGCGCCGAACCGCAAGAGGCGGAGCTCGGCACCGGCGCGGCGTTCGTTCAGACCGTAGAAGTCGAAGAGCGTGACGGCGAATATTGGGCAGTCGTCGAGGGATGGTACCCGGACGCTTGCTCAACCTACGGCGGAAGCAAGCAGGAAGTTAAAGGCGACACGATTCAGTTGACGATCACTTCGACGCGGCCGGAGGGTTTGGCTTGTGCTCAGGTGCTGACGGATATGACCGAAGAAATCCTGCTCGACACCGACGACCTGACGCCTGGCGAGTACACGCTGATCGTCAACGTAGACAACGCCACCACAACTTTCACGATCTCTTAGCGGAGAGGAGGGGTCATCCTCTGGGCCGTAATTCCCGCATTTCGCCCTCGGCCGGAACCATCTGTGATGCAACTCGATATGCCGGTTGTGCGGTCGAGCCTTCGCCTCTTGGACTGGAGCACATAAGAAACGGGTCACATCGTGAGTCTGCCCCGACGGACTGAAGTCGCCCGCGCCTTTAAACAAAATGGCGGCATGGTGGCGGCGGTCCTCCCTATCCACTATCCGCGCGCGCTCCTGCGCGCATTCGGCATCTTGCCCATGGAAGTCTGGGGGCCACCCAATGTGGATCCTGGATTTGGGACCGCACACGTGCAGGCCTATGTCTGCTCCATAGTTCGCAACGCCTTATCCTTCCTGCACTCCGACACCGCCGAGGTCGCAGATCTCATTCTTGTCCCGCATGCCTGCGATTCTCTGCAGGGGTTGGGAAGTCTCCTGTTGGATTTCGTACAGCCCAAGCAGCCGGTCATCCCGTTTTATCTTCCGCGCTCCAACAGAGCGGAGGGAGTCCAGTTCCTCGCGAAAGAATTCCGAAGCATTTATGACCGCCTGGAAGAGATCACGCGGCGCTCCCCCTCCGATTCCGAGCTCATGACGAATATCCGGCGGGAGGAAGCCGCAGACGTACTCCTGGCTCAGCTCCACTCCGAGCGCAGGCGCCTGGACGTTTCGGACTACGATTTCTATCGGATGATACGATCGCGCGAGTTCCTGCCCGCTGAGGACTTCATGGATCTGGCCGAGCAGCTTCGCATCAGAATGGGCGGCGAACGACAGCGGGCGATCGGGGTGCTGCTGTCAGGAATCGTGCCCGAGCCAATGGAGACGCTGGTATCCATTACAAAGTACGGCGGAATGGTGGTCGCGGACGACTTAGCTTGCACCGGACGAAGGGTATATCCACCGGGTGAGAGCGAGGACCCCTTCCGCCGCATGGCGGAGCGAATCCTGCATGCGCCGCCAGATTGGAGCCTGGGCAGATCCATCCAATCGCGAATGGATTACTTGCAGGAAAAGATACACTCGACGGACGCCATGGGCGTGATCTTCTACAATGTCAAATTCTGTGAGCCGGAACTATTCGACCTGCCGTCCTTGCGGAACGAGCTCGACCGCACCGGAATTCCCTCGATGACCATGGAGATCGACATGAACGATCCGCTTTCTGATCAGGCGCTGATGCGCCTGGAGACATTCTTCGAGATGATCGCGTGAGCGACGTGCTCGGCCCGCCTCTCAAAGTTACTCACCGCCACAGGGAGCTTGTCGCCGGGCACTGGCTCAAGGCTCGACGAGCAGATCGGCACCATAAAATAGCCTGGGTTACCTCCGGAGCCCCGGTCGAAATCCTCAAGGCGTTGGATTTCTTCGTAATTTATCCAGAAAACCATGCCGCCATATGTGGAGCGGCACGAAAGACGGTGGAGATTTCAACTGAAGCTGAGGACGCCGGCTACTCGCAGGACATCTGCTCTTACGCTCGAACGGACATCGGGACCATGCTCTCAGGCAAGACCCCGGTCGGAAGGATTCCCCCGCCGGATCTCCTGCTGGCCTGCACAAACATCTGTCAGACGGTGCTCTACTGGTATCGCGTCCTTGCGCAGCATTTCGACGTTCCGCTGATCCTCATCGATACCCCGTTTGTCTATGGTGGGGAAGCGACCGGACATGCGCTCGAATATGCGAAGCAGCAGTTGGAGGCCGCTATTCCGATTGCCGAAAGGGTGGCAGAGGTGCCGCTCGAGCAGCAGAAGCTGGAAGAAGTCGCCAGCCTAGGCAAGATGGCGACGGAGCTGTGGCTGGAGATCCTAAAGCGAAACCGACACCGCCCCGCTCCTATATCCGTCATGGATCAATTCATCCACATGGCTCCCATCGTCGAAATGCGCGGAGATCCCGACACGGTGGATTTCTACGCGGCTATGCTGAATGAAGTAGAGGAGCGGATCGAACAAGGCATCGGCGCCGTATTGAATGAGCGGGCTCGGATCTTGTGGGACAACCTTCCGATTTGGTACCGACTGCGCTATTTGGCTGAGTTCCTGGGCAAGCATGGCGTGGCGCTGGTGGCGTCGACCTACACCAATGCCTGGGGCGAGCTGGCCCCCTACCTGGATTCAGAGCGGGTCATGGATTCTCTGGCGCTTGCATATACCTACCCGATCCTCAATCGAGGAACGGGTCATAAACTGGATACTATGCGCGGCATGATCCGCGATTACGAACTGGATGGGGTCATCCTGCATTCGGACCGATCATGCAAGCCCTATTCTGTGGGACAGATGGATCAGCGGGATCGGATCCTGCGTGATGAGGGTATCCCGGCCCTGCTGCTGGAGGCCGACCACAGCGATTCACGCGCGTTCTCAGAAGCTCAAGTCGCAAATCGGCTTGCGGCATTTGTTGAAATGCTGGAAGCCGCTATTTGAATTCCTTCAAGCCAAGTATCCAGCAATTGCGAGCTGGCCGCCTCGTAAGAAGAAGATCCCCAGCGACAGAAGCACACCGGCAAAGATGGCTACCGTCAGATCGCCCACCACGATTACCGCGATCATTGCCAGGTGATGTTGGCGCCGAGGGTTTCGCGTTTTGGGAGTGAAATGCTCCCCATGGTTACTCCTACTTAGGGTAGGTTCAGATGATGGGGAGCGGGGTCGGATGCCACTGCCTCATCCTCGTTGCGGGACAGTACTGCTCATCTGCGCCGGCGGGCGATCGTGATGTAATAAAGCAGCGTGAGGATGGCGGTCACTGCCGCTGCCACGTAGGTTGCGGCAGCCGCGGTCAGCACGTTGCGAGTGCCCTGCTCATCTTGGTCCACTTGAATCAGACCAGACTCTCGGAGCAGCAGCACGCCCCTGCGGCTGGCGTCGATTTCCACCGGCAGGGTAAGCACAGAGAAGACCACCATCAGCGCGTAGAAAAGAATACCCAGCCAGAGGGCGCCGACCAGATTGAAGATGAACCCGAGCAGGATCAGGATGTATGCGACCTGTGGACTGAAGCGCACCGCCGGCACCAGCACGTTCCTCATCGTGATGAGGAAGGAGTTGTTCTCGTGCTGCTGGGCGTGACCGAGCTCGTGCGCAACAATCGCCATAGCGGCGACCGACTTCTTGGTCGCCACACCTTCCGACAGCCGCACGGTGTGCGTGCGCGGATCGTAGTGATCCGAGAGCTCCCCGGGCACGCGCTCGAATCCGATGGTGGATCGGTTCACGGCCGTATCGCTGGCTTGGGCCAGGACCTGCCCGGACTTGGCCTTGTATTCTTGCTCAGTTATGACGCCCTTGTCCTGAAGCTCCTTGAGTTTCCTGAGCTCCGGAACCTCGATCCCAAGCCCACTGCCCCCCAGGTCGGTGCGATTGACGATCGCGTACCCAGCTTCAATTCCGGTCACGCCCGCGCCGTTGGCGACTTTGCCCCACTTCTTGTACGCCGAGCGCACGTAGAGCTGCGCCGCGCCGGAGATCAAGATCGTGATCAGGAATACCCAGATGTAGAGCGGATCTAAATAAAAGCCACCGAAAAACATCTCAAACCTCCCGGCTCGTTGCTGGGGCCAATAATAAACCCGGTTTCGAAGTCGAAACCGGGTTTATTTTTCTGGTGTTGGGCTTATGCTCATCTTTAGAGCAGCAGTTCCGCGGCTCAAGTCGGGGATGGCGGAACTATGACGAGCCGTTCTCGGACATCGCCTCCATATCATCTGCCATCTCGATCGCCGCTTCAGCGCGCTCGATAGCTTCTTCCTCGATCACATAGGCTGAGGCGACAACCATCGCGGCTTCCTCCATCGCCACCTCCTCGATGATTTCGGCCGCTACAAGTGCCTTAACCGCCTCCATGGCGGCTTCCTCCTGGATCGCTTCTGAGAGCGCCACCGCGAACAACGCCCGGTAAGCAGCCTCTTCCTGAATGATCTCGGACATCTCGATCGCCGCAGCGGCTTCGGCCTGGGCCTCGATCTCGGCCCCCATCATCATGACCGTCTTGGGGGTCAAGAAGCCTTGCGCCAGCATCTCACCGCCTGCGCCCACCACCGCGTCCCGAAAGTTCGTCGCCCAGGTGTGCTCGATGAGCAGCAGGGCGGCGGCTCCTCCCGCCGGCAGCGCGTTGGCTACCGCCTGCACATCATCCAGTGTCATTCCATAGCTGTGCGAAACTGCCGCCATGGCACCTTCGATGGCGCCGATCTCGGCTCCTTCTTCGCCCGCAGCACCTGCGCCAAGTAATGCGCCAATCGTGGCGCCAAACTCGATCTGCTCGTTCGGGCTCAAGCCAGACATCTCCATGGATGTGATTTGTCCATCCTCGCCTTTCGATACAAACTGGACATCGATGATTCGGATCGCTCCCTCGTGTTGAGCTTCCATGAGCGCGGGCATCATCTCGCCCGTTGCCTCAAAATCTTTGAAACCAATCGCAATCAATTGAATCGGACCTACTGTCATTTCTTTCTCCTCATGCGTCTTGCTTGCCGGATTAATTCAGTCTGCAGCTCGAACAACGTAGATGGGCTGAGTTAGAGACCCAGAAGCTGCTTTTTCTTGGCCTCGAACTCTTCATCGGTGATCACGCCATCATCATGCAGCTTCGAAAGGCGCTCGAGCTCATCGAGGTAGGACGGATCCGACGAGCTTGCCGCGGGGGCACCCGCTGTACTTGCGGCAGGGGCACCTCCGGCGTCCAGCTGAGCCATCTCCTCATCAGTCGGCTCTTCTGCTTCGATACCGAGTTTTTCCATAGAATCTTCGATGTGTTTCTCGTCGAGATCCTCGAGCTTCTTGCCCGTATCCTGCTCGATTTGCTTGGCTTGCGGCTGGGTCAACTTGTAAGCCCCGTAGCCGACGCCCGCGATGACCATGCCGCCGATCAAGATTCGTCGTCGACGACGACGTCGCCGCCGCCGATACATTCGCCGCCTTGTGCGTCGCCGCGTCCCCCGTCCCGCGGCCATTCCTCGTCCGCCTCGCATTCCGCCTCTTCTCATGCTTTTATCCCTTCCTTTTCTCCCGAATAAGTTTGGATCGCACGGCGACAATGATCTGTCACTTCCCGTACCCGATCACGCGCCCATTCTGCTATAGGTATCTGAAAATGTCCGCGAAAGCTCTTCGGCGATCTCGTCGGCGGCCGAATTGCCATCCATCCGTTGGAAGATAAATAGATCCACTTCTGCTTCAAGGTTCCGCATTGGGCGTGCGTCTAACAAGGGAGGATCCACAGGAGTACACCATGGCACCGATCAGGCGTAAATCTGCGAGCGCCCACTGGGCTGCCGGAGCCCCCCCAATGTTAAGCGCTTGCACGGCTTGCGTCTCTACGCATTCGTGCGTAGGCAAAGACCTGCTCATTTGCGTATCGCCTAGGCCGGCCGCATGGAATTATGATGTGGTGGGCCGAAGGGCGACCGTGGCAGTTGAGGAACCTTGCGGAACGCGGACTCCGCGCACGTAAATCGTAGCCATTAGCGAGCCCGCCGCCTTGAATGCCCAAGAACCGGATGATCTGTTCGCCGGTTGTAGGGCGGAGAGTTCTAGGTACGTTGTGCAGTAAGATATCGGGACATCCTCACCGCGGATCACGATAAATGGTCAGTACTCTCTTTCGAATTCATTACGTGGCAATCATCGCCGTAGTCGGCTCCTTATTCGGAGCGGTCTTGATGACGCTAATCGGCGCCTATCAGGTAATCTTGGCCTTCATAGCAGCCCTGGGGATCAGGCAGGGCTTGTTCACCCTCGGTGACACTTCGCAAGCCGTTGGGTTGATCCTGGAGTCGGTGGACAGTTTCTTGCTGGGGTTCATATTGCTCTACTTCGCCTACAGCATGTACTTCCTAGTCACCCTCCCTGAGGAACGCCGGCAGCTGGGACGGGTGAAGATGCCCTCCGCGCTGAAAGTGGCCAACCTGGACGAAATGAAGCGAACGATCTTGATCGTCATCGTGGTGTCGCTATCGATATTCTTGCTGCAAGAGGTTACCATCGCGGAGGATGCTTTTAGCATTCCGGATCTATTTGTCCCGGTGAGCATACTCGCAATTGCGTTAGCCGTCCGACTGATCCAGTGGGACACAAGGGGTCGGGTATCTGATGACGACGAAATATCGGAGTAGGAACGCTACTCGCGTAGTTCCACCGCAACACTCGAAGGGAGAATATATATGCCAAGAAGAGGGGTAGGACGGGCAGCGGGGCCAGGAGCGCGTAGAGCGCGTCGCCGGATGTATCGGCGGCGTCGCCGGCGCCGAAGACGACGAATAATGATCGGCGGAATGATCATCGCGGGCGTTGGATACGGCGCCTACAAGCTGACCCAGCCTCAAGCCGAGCAGATCGAGCAGCACACGGGCAATAAGCTCGAGGATCTCGACGAAAAGCAAATGGAAGATGCCATGGATAAACTCGGCATCGAAGCCGAAGAACCGACCGACGAGGAGATGGCCCAGCTCGACGCGGCCGAGTGATCCACGTTTGGGATAGGATAGAAGAAGCCCCCGGGCTCAACACCTGGGGGCTTTTGAATCCGGTTGGCTTGTCCTTGTAAGGGATTCGGTTGCTACGACTTCGAACCGTACGTGGAAGCGTATTCCCGCGAGATGATGGCTCCAAACAAGAAGATCTGTGCGATGAAGTAGATCAAGAGCATCACGACGATAAAGGCTCCCGCAGCCGCCACTCCCGTGTTGATCTTCCCCAGGCCAAGCAGCCAGATCACGAGCGCGCCTCCAAGCATCATAAGCGCGGAGGCAATCGCCGCTCCGAGCCAGACCGAGCGCCAGGAGATATCGGCGTCCGGCAGCACCTTATACAGCAGGGCGAACACCAGGGCGGCCGCGATCCCGAAGGCCGGAATCCCCAATCGGGCATCGAAGATCCCGATCTCCAGCCAGGAACCGAGCCAGGTCCCGATGATGTTGACCAGCGCTAGCGCCACCAATGCCAATCCCAGGGCAATGACGACCAGAAAAGAGAATAGCCGTTGGCGGATGAAGGCGCCTGTTTGGCCTCTTTCCGGCGGCGGGACTCTCCATATCCGATTGAGCGCAAATTGCAGCTGGAAGAAGAAGCTGGAGGCCGCGTACAGCAGTGCCAGAAAGCCGACGACCGAAAGCAGGATTGAACCGGTATTAGTGGGTTGATCGAGTGCATCGACCATGTCAAGGATGAGCGCCGCGACCTCCGAGCCCAGCGCCGCCTCCAGGCGAGCAAACACTTGGTCCATGAGCGATGCCGCGTCCAGGAAGAAGCCCGCCACGGCGAATGCAATGAGGATCATCGGAGCGAACGAGAACATGCCGAAGTAGGCCAGTCCAGCCGCGAGCTGATTGGGCCGCTCGGTGATCCAGACACGATAGAGCCCTTTCAGGAATTCTGTGAGCTTGGGGGCCTCGTTCATGCACGCGCTCCGATCGAGGAATAGATTTGCAGGCAAAGAACCAGTTGAGCGCCGGGGGTATCTGCGGGCTAGTCGGATCGGGTCCGGACCAGCGCGGTGACGGTCACCACAGCACCCAGAGCAATGAGCGCCAGCGGCGCCCCCTTTGCCAACGGGCCCTCGCCTCCCAGGAAGGCGGCAAAGATTGCAAATGCAACCAGGCTGCCCGCCAGCATCCAGAGGCCGACCGTTGAGGCTCCCGGCCCCCAGAAGCCAAAGCGTGCCGCGATCCATAGTCCGGCACCCACGCTGGCTGGGATCAGGGCCCAGATGTAGGCCCACGAATCCCAGTCGTCCGTGATCACCAGATAGGTGAAGATAAAGCCGAGTACCAAGAGCAGTATCCCGGGGATGATCAGGCCCGCGAGTGCCTGGCGGTGGGAGGGCAGAATCCACGGCGGCAGCAGGAGCGCCAGCCCGACGGCATAGAATAATCCGGGCCACATACTCGCTAGATCGATGCCCGGCAGCATGTTTGCCGCAAAGAACACCAACCCCATGGCGATCAACAGCACGCCAACGACGACCCCGCCCCGGTTGGTTGTTTCCAGTGTGCGCCGCGTATTGGCCATCGCCCTATCTTAACTCCAAATGCGAGCAATCCCGTCGATTGCCATGCTCCGGATGGGAACTGCTAGCCCATTCGCTCGATCAGATCATCGGTGAGTTCGATAAAATCCTTGAGTATCGCTCCTGCCACAGCCCTCACCTCTTCCCTTGGGGGGTTGAGGTGCCTTGTAGGGAGATGTACGAGGCGATCTGGTGCCTACCAGCGCCCGCGGCGGGTCCGGGCCCCGGGATTCTCAAGCTCGTCCTCCGAGGCCGGTTCGACGCGCACCGCGCAGGCCTTATATTCGGGGATCTTGGCCAGGGGATCGAGCTCATCCAGCGTCAACAGGTTGGCCGCCGCTTCGTGAAAGTGCCAGGGGATAAACACCACCCCCAGGTTAGCCTTTTCGGTAACGTTTGCGCGCAGCACAATGGAGCCCCTACGTGAAGATACCCGCACGACGTCACCCGTCTTTACCCCTGTTCGAGCCGCGTCCACCCGATTGATCTCGACCAACGCCTCCGGGTATAGCTCGTCGAGCTGAGAATGACGCGTCAGCGTCCCGCCGTGCCAGTGCTCGAGCAGTCGGCCGGTGGTCAAAATAAACGGGTATTCGTGGTCCGGGGGTTCCGCGGAAGGTACATACTCGAGTAAGTGGAACTTCGCACGACCGGAGGGGAAAGTCTCCTCGAACAAGAAGGGAGTGCCGGGGTGATCCTCGTCCGGCACAGGGGTTTGGAGTCCGATCTCCTCGATCCGCTCATATCGAACGCCTCGATAGGCGGGCACGATCTCGCCCATCTCGATCAGGACTTGCTCTGGATTCTCGTAGTCCCAATAAGCCGAGGCGGACCGCCCCAGGCGATCCTCGATCCGCTTCGCGAGTGCGGAGATGATTTCAATATCCGGCCGGGCCTGACCACGGGGATCCAGCGCCTTGCGCACACGCTGGACGCGGCGGTCGGTGTTAGTGAAGGTGCCCTCCTTCTCGGCCCAAGAAGCGGCAGGCAGCACGACGTCGGCAAACGCCACTGATTCGTTGATAAACAGGTCCTGCACCGCCAGGAACTCCAGGTTCTCGATGTGATGACGCGTCACATTCAGATTGGGTTCGGACATCATGGGATTTTCGCCCATGATGTACAGCGCGCGCACTCCGCCCTCTCCAACGTTGGAAAGGATCTCTGTGGTGGTCAGCCCTTTCTGCTGATTCAGTCCACCTGGCTCGATGTTCCATGCCTTCTCCCAGACCTCAGCGCTCGCCGGGTCGTCCACTTCCATGTAGCCCGGGTAGTGCCAGGGCATGGCACCGCTGTCCGAGGCGCCCTGCACATTGTTCTGCCCGCGCAGTGGATTCAAGCCTGTACCCTCCCGGCCGATATGCCCCGTGAGCAGGGCTAGATGCACCAGCGAGAGCGCGTTATCGACTCCATGCGTGCTCTCCGAGATGCCCAGCGCCCAGTAGATGGCAGCACTTTCCGCTGTGGCATACATTCTTGCGGCCTCGATGATGAGATTGCGGTCCACGCCCGACACGGACTCGGCGAACTCCGGCGTGAACTTCTCCATCGACTTGGCGAAATCCTCGAAGCCTTCGGTGCGCTGATCGATGAATTCCTGGTTGTAAAGCTTCTCCTCGATGATCACATGCGCCATCGCCGAGAATACTGGCACGTCCGTCCCGGGCAGTTGAGCCAGCCACAGCGTCGACCAGTTTGCCAATTCGACGCGGCGGGGGTCGATCACGATGAGCCTTGCGCCGTGCTTTGCGACCGCCTCCTTCATCTGCAAGCCGATGATGGGATGAGTCTCAGCGGTGTTGGAGCCGGTGACAATGAAGACATCGGCCTTGATGACTTCGGCTGCAGTGTTACTCATGGCCGCCGAACCGACGGCCATCTGAAGCGCCACTACCGATGCCGCATGACACAGCCGCGTACAGTGATCCACGTTGTTGGTGCGGAATAGCGCACGGTACATCTTTTGCAACAGGTAGTTGGCTTCGTTGGTCGCTTTTGCGCAGCAGTAGACCCCCATCGCATCCGAACCGTCGCGCTGATAGATCTCCACCAACCGATCTGCGGTGTAATCCAGCGCCTCCTCCCAGGTGACCTGGTGCCACTCGTCGCGATCAAAGGCCTGAGTGCGCTTGCCCGGCACCTGCCGCGTCTTTCGCATTAGAGGCTCGGTCACGCGGTTCTTGTTGTAGATCATGTCGTAGCCATAGCGGCCTTTGACGCAGAGATTGCCCTGGTTGACGATGTTTTCGTGATCGGAGGTCACCTTGAATATGAAATCGTCCCTGAGATGCAGATCCAAGCCGCATCCCACTCCGCAGTAGGGACAGACCGTGCCTACGACTCGATCCGCTTCAATCACTTGAATCCTCCGGCCTCACTCATCAATTACGGTTCTGTTTCGCCAGCTCGACCTCGCATCTGCGCGAGGAGATTGCTTCGCTTCGCTCGCAATGACATGACTCTACGACCCTGTCATTGCGAGGAGCGCAGCGACGAAGCAATCCCCAAGTTTCGCCAGCCACTCGCTGCGCATATATGTAATCCCATACTTTGTACAAGACGACCTACGCTTTCCGTCGCCGACGTACCATACGCGTCAACTGCATGATCTCATCCGGCGTTTGCCCTTGCTCCATCAGCCACTCCCGCTTGGGCTTCAGGGCGCCGGTTGGGCAGACTCCCACGCATTGACCGCAGAAGACACAGGTCGACTCGGGCAGACTCTGTTCAAAGAAGGTATCAACACTGGTGCCGAAACCGCGCCCGCTGAAGTTGATGGCGTACGTGTATTGAGCATCTTCCGCGCAGACTTGAACGCAGCGCCAGCATAAGACGCATTGCGAGTAGTCCCGCACAAACATGGGATTGTCATCAATCAGCGGCAGAGAGCGTCGTTCGCCGTTTCCGAATCGCTCTCGATTCACCGAGTAGTCCTGCATTTGAGACTGAATCTCAGGCGCTTCGTCCAGGTTGACGGCCGAATCAAGCATTTCCAGGATCGTACGGCGGCTCCGCTCGACGCGATCGTTGCGAGTGTGGACAACCATGCCTTCGCGGGCCTCGGCCACGCATGCGGGCTGCAGCACGCGGGCCTGCTCCACTTCCACCACACAGAGGCGGCAGAGGCCTTTGGCGGTGCAGTGATCGTGATAACAGATGGTGGGGATTTCCGTCCCCAGGTCCTCTGCTGCGCGCAGGATCGTAGTCCCGGGGGCGACGGTCACTTCCCTGCCATCAATGGTCAGCGTGATTCCACCGTTCACTTTCTTCTCCTGCGGAATGATCAATCCCCGCTCTGGCTCGAGACCGGATACTCGACCGAGGCAAACAGCCCATCAACGGACACGTTCGCATTGACCAGCCGTTCTGAATGAGCATAGACATTCATCCGAGTGCGCCGCACATAGCCGCACAGCGTGATGTTCCACTCCCGCGCCAGACTCACCGACATGCTGGTGGGCGATGTGCGGGAAGCCACGATGGGGCACCCCATCTTCGCCGCCTTGTTGATCATCTCCGACGAAATACGGCCGGTGGCTAGCAGCATAAGTCCTTCGGGTTCCACTCCCTGGCGCAAGCACTCGCCGCGCAGGCGATCAATCGTGTTGTGGCGACCAATGTCCTCGGCCACTACCATCAGCCGTTCCCCGTCGCTCAGAGCCGAGGTGTGGACGCCCCGGGCGCGGGCGTAGAGACTGTCTCGCGTCTGCATTCTGTTCATCAGCTCGCCTATTGCCTGCGGCTCGATCGCGAGCTGGGCCCTCACCGGTTCCTGGTGCGCGGCGTGATCGGCGAATGTCAGCCCTCCGCCGCAGCCCGAAGTGATGACCCGACGACGTGGCCGGTCCCAAAATGACTTTGTCAACCAAATATCGACACAGTCGCCGGCCGCACACACTGTTTCGATCGCGATCTCCTCATAGCCGGAAATGAATTCCTCGTTAGCCAGGAAACCCAGAGCCAGCTGCAGCGGGTCTCTTGGGGTGCACATGAGCGAAGCCAGTTCGCGGCCATTCACGAAGAGCGTGATCATCCCCTCTTCGATGACCTCTGCCTCGACCTCGCGCCAGTCGCCGGCGTATTGGTGATACCGGAAGGGCAAGGTGCCGTCTGTCACAGGCTATTTACCCTCATCTGGTTCGACCCTACCGATATTGAACTGCGCCTGGCGATATGGATCACACATCCGGCTCTAAGACTGCGAAACTTGGGGATTGCTTCGTCGCTGCGCTCCTCGCAATGACAGGGTCGTAGAGTCATGTCATTGCGAGCGAAGCGAAGCAATCTCCTCGCGCAGATGCGAGTTCGAGCTTGCGAAACCTGGGGATTGCTTCGTCCCGGCCGGCGAATTTGGGCTGGCGTATACATGCTGGCTACGGATGTCCATTCTGTGAGAACAGTTCCGGCCAGGTGTCGATCGCGCTCAATACGGCC
This sequence comes from Anaerolineales bacterium, assembly GCA_048054495.1. Taxonomy (GTDB): domain Bacteria; phylum Chloroflexota; class Anaerolineae; order Anaerolineales; family E44-bin32; genus JADFRG01. The sequence goes on along the minus strand of JBGMQN010000055.1, from coordinate 35,386 downwards.
GTGGCGGCGGTCTGTCCCAGACCACAGAGCGAAGCGTCCGCCATGGTCCAACCAACGTCCGTCAGCCGCTCCACATCACCGGCCTGGACATGGCCGTTTGCCATCTCGGAGAGGATTTCATACTGACGCTGCGTGCCAAGCTGGCACGGGTAGCACTTCCCGCACGATTCATCCGCGAAGAAGTGAGCCAGCCCGCTTAGCACCCGGCGCATATCGCGCAGCTCGTTGAAGACCATCACTACTCCCGACCCCAGCGGCAGGCCGGCCTCGCTGAGATCCTCAAAGGTCAACTTCACGTCCAGATGCTCTTCTGTGGCAAAGGCACCCGCGGCTCCGCCGAATAGGATCCCCTGCAACTCGCCTCCAACGACGCCTCCGCCCAAATCGTCGAGCAGATGCCGCAGCGGTACGCCAAAGGGCATCTCATACACGCCGGGGCGAGCCACGTCGCCTGAGAGGCAGAACAATTTCGTCCCGGGAGACTGCTCCGTTCCATGTTGACGAAAAGCCTGCGGACCGTCTCGGATGATCAGCGGCACGTTGGCCAGGGTTTCGACGTTATTGATGACCGTGGGCTTGCCAAACAACCCGTGCGTCGTCGGGAAGGGAGGCTTGATACGCGGGAAGCCGCGCTTGCCCTCAATCGATTCGAAGAGCGCCGTCTCTTCACCGCAGATGTAGGCGCCAGCTCCCCTGCGAATCTCGATCTCGAAGCCAAAGTCACTTCCCAGGATATTAGCTCCAAGAAGCCCCCGCCGCCTGGCCTGCTCGATAGCGTTGCGGAGGATGTCCTCCGCTTTCCGGTATTCGCCCCGAATGTAGATGTAGCCCTTATCCGCGCCGATCGCGTATCCGGCGATGATCATGCCCTCCAGGCTGCTGTGTGGGTCGCCCTCCAAAAGCACGCGATCTTTGAAGGTCCCGGGCTCTGATTCATCGGCGTTGTTGATCACATACTTGGGGCTGCCCTGGGCGCTCGCGGCCCCTTCCCACTTTACGCCGGTAGGAAAGGCGGCGCCGCCACGCCCCACCAGGCCAGCGGCCTTTATTTCTTCGATCACGTCGGCCGGAGCCATCTCGCTCACGGCCTTTCTCAGCGCCGCGTAGCCTCCACCGGCCTGGTACTCTTCGATTGTCGTTGGGGCATCGTTTCCGCAGTTGCGGGTCAGCAATCGAAGATCGCCGAATACCTGGCTCGTAGCCTGTTCCCAATCGCCGGTGAGCAGCGCCTGCGCTTGATCGGACTTTGCTTGGGCCAGGGGAAGGTCGTCGATCATCACCGCCGGGGCATGCTCGCATAGGCCAAGACAGGGCGCGCGCTCGAGGGTCCATTCCCCATCGGTTGTCATTTCGCCGGTCCGCACACCGAGGTGCTTGCAGAGCGCCTCCAGGACTTCTCTGCCGCCGGCTTGCGCGCAGGGAGAATCGCCGCACACGCGCACGATCTTTTTCCCGACCGGCTCTTTATAGAGCATGGCATAGAAGTCGATCACGCCGTAGACGTCCGCCAGCGGAACGCCCAGTCGACGGCCGACCTCCGCTGCGACCGGCTCCGGCAGATACCCGTATAGCTCCTGAGCGGCATGAAGCGCCGGCAGCAGTTCGGTTCGACCGTGAGGGACGTAGGGGTTAAGTAATGCTACGAGGGGATCGAGATCAAGCTCAGGTGGCGTGGGTTCGTCGAAGGACATAGGAAGGTACTCCATTGTATGGTAATTCCACAATGGGAGTTAATTCAAGGCCGGCATCCTTAATTGTACGCTCGATGCGCGCCTCGGCCAGCAAGAAAAACACCCTGCCCCATTTGGGGTCAGGATCCAGAGGTTAATTGTTTCGGCGAACGCACCGCGAACGAGCATCTTCGGGGCGCCAGTTCCGCGAATGTCTGAGCGTGTCCTGCAATCGGCTTGCCAGCCATGGATAGTAAAATTGAGTGAGACGTCAAATGATGAGGGATCAATGACGGAATACAGGTACCTGATTATCGGCGGCGGAATGACCGCCGATGCCGCGGTTAGGGGTATCCGCGCGGTGGATGCGGAGGGCACGCTAGGTTTGATCGGCGCTGAGAAAGACCCCCCGTACGATCGGCCGCCGCTAACCAAAGCACTCTGGAAGGGGAAGGATTTCGACAGCATTTGGCGCGGCACTCAAAATGAATCCGTCGAGCTACACCTCGGCAGGAAGGTCGCACAGATCGACCCTCAAGCTGGCACAGTAACGGATCAGAGGGGCACGGAATACAGCTATGAGAAGCTGCTCCTTGCCACCGGAGGCACGCCGCGCCGGCTCCCTTTCGGGGGAGATTCTGTTATTTACTACCGGCGGGTCGAAGACTACCGGCGATTGCAAGTGCTTGCGCAATCCGAGGCTACCTTCGCCGTGATCGGCGGGGGTTTTATCGGTTCGGAAGTGGCCGCCGCGCTGGCAATGAATGAACGCGAGGTGACGATGGTCTTCCCCGAGGCCGGAGTGGGAGCGCGGCAGTTCCCGGCGGATCTCAGCGCATTCCTTAACCAATACTACGAGGAGCATGGAGTGACGGTCGTTCCCGGCGCCACCGTGGAAGCAATCGAGGGGGAGCATGGGCACGTGCACGTCGTGACCGATGGTGGAGTTCTGCACGTCGATGCGGTCGTGGCAGGGATCGGGGTCCAGCCCAACGCCGAGCTGGCCGAAGCCGCGGGGCTTGAGGTAGAGGACGGCGTGGTTGTCCACCCCACCCTGCAGACCAGCGACCCCAACATCTACGCCGCGGGCGACGTGGCGCGTTTCTACAACCCAGCGCTGGATCGGAAGATGCGCGTGGAGCATGAGGATAATGCCAACACCATGGGAGAGATGGCGGGCAGATCCATGGCCGGAGAAGAGATCAGCTACGATCATCTGCCCTACTTCTATTCCGACCTGTTTGAGCTCGGCTACGAGGCGGTGGGCGACCTCGATCCTGAGCTGGAGACGGTTGAGCACTGGGACGAGCCGTTCAAGAAGGGGCTGGTCTACTATCTCAAGGACGGGCGCGTGCGAGGGGTGCTGCTGTGGGACGTGTGGGGCAAGGTGGATGAGGCGAGGGCATTGATCGCGGAGCCAGGACCGTTCACCGATTCAGAGCTCAAGGGCCGAATTACGGCAGACTAACGCCAAAGCCCGCCACCTCCCGGTGGGCTCCGACATGCAAGATTGCGGGCTTGAGGGACATCAGGCTTCTTGCGCGCGAGCAAGAAGCCCGACGAGGCCAGGCTCCCATGGTCGTAATGAAAGGTTGCGAGTGAAGCGAAGATGAGAGATATTCTCGAAGACCTCACCAAGTGGACTGAGCAAGGCACGGCCATCGCGCTTGCTACGGTGGTGCACACCTGGGGATCTTCGCCCCGACAAGAAGGAGCCAAGATGGCGATCACCGCGCGCGGTGAGATCGCGGGCTCAGTGAGCGGGGGATGCGTGGAGTCGGCGGTCGCAGAGGCTGGACTCCAGGTGCTTAAGAGCGGATCCCCACAGCTGCTCCACTTTGGCGTTGCGGATGAGACCGCATGGAGCGTCGGCCTTGCCTGCGGAGGAAGTCTAGATGTCTTCGTCGAGCGGCTGGATCCAAAGCAGTTCGAATTCCTTAAGACTCTTCTGATCAAGGAAGAGCCGGCCGCTAGCGTGACCATCGTTAAAGGTCCGGAGGCGGACGTGGGGCGTAAGATCACGCTCAGCATGAGCGATCCGAACGACCGGTACGGAAGCCTCGAATCCGGCCCCGACCATCCGACAATCGAACTAGCGCTCCAGGGGACCGAGCCGAGCCTTCACGAACTGGAGCCGGAGGGCCTTCAAGCCTTCGTGGACCTCATCCCCCCTGCTCCGACTCTGGTTGTGGTGGGCGGAAACCAGATCGCAATTATGCTGTCCAGGCTGGCGAAGACGATGGACATGCGCACCGTGATCGTGGATCCACGTCGGGCCTTCGCAACCGAAGAACGTTTTCCGGAGGTTGATCAGCTGCTTCACGCTTGGCCTGCCGAGGCGTTTGAGAGCGTTCCACTGACCGCCTCTACCGCGGTCGTGATGTTGACCCACGATCCGAAAATCGATGAGCCGGCTCTGGAGCTGGCACTGCCTTCTCCGGCTTTCTACGTCGGGGCATTGGGAAGCAAGCGAACCCAGGCGAAACGCCGAGCGCAACTCGAGGAGCGTGGTCTAAGCGAGGTAGATCTGGATCGCTTGCATGGGCCGGTGGGGCTGGATCTCGGTGCTAACACACCGGAAGAGATCGCGCTCTCGATCATGGCCGAAATCGTAGCGGTACGACACCGAGCCGGAGGCTAGTTAGCGTCCCGGAGCGCTAGGAAGACCCTCTCCGGCGTCATGGGAAGGCTGCGGAGGCGTACGCCGACTGCGCGGTAGATCGCGTTAGCCAGCGCGGCCGGCGGTGGGATCACGGGAGGCTCTCCTAATCCCTTGGCGCCAAATGGTCCCCCTTCGACCGGGTGCTCGACGATGATGGCCTCAACCTCAGGAACGTCCGCGATCGTCGGGAGCTTGTAGTCGGTCCAGTTGTTGTTGACCACCTGGCCGTCCTCGTAGATGATCCCCTCCATCAGCGCCATCCCGATCCCCTGGACCACGCCGCCGTGGATTTGGCCCTGCGCCAACTTCGGGTTCACCGCAAAGCCCACATCATGTGCAGCGGCGTAACGGACCACCCTCACGATCCCAGTACTCGGGTCTACCTCCACCTCCGCCGCGTGACAGAAGAAACTGGGGTAATGGAATGCGGGATAGAAGCAGGAGACCATGCGGCTTTTGTCGTATTGCGCCGGCTCTGGATTTGACACACCGCGGCTGTGGAGGCCTCCGCGTTCGTTCAGACTCTGTTGCGCCAGGTCTGCCAGCGAGATCCTACGATCCGGCACTCCCTTCACGACCGCTGCGCCTTCACGAAGCTCGATATCCTCCACCGCAACTTCCATCTCTTCCCCAGCAAGCTCCTTGATCTGCACGATCAGATCCTGGGCGGCAAACTGGGCAGCTCTGCCAACGTTGAACAGAGTACGGCTTCCCTGCGATCCGAAATCCCAGGGGCCGGTGGCCGTATCGGCCACCTCGACCCGTAAGTCCTCCAGCCGCAAGCCCATCGCTTCCGCAACAACCTGCGGCACGCCGGCCATGATGGCTCCCGTTCCGATCTCCTGCGTGCCGACCGTGAGCACGACTGTGCCCCCCACATCAAGCTTCGCCAGGCAGCCGCTGGATCCGCCGGTGGTGGTCCACCATCCGCACGCCAACCCCTTGCCTCGGTTTGGCGCTGAGGGCTCGCCCCAGCCTATCGCCGCACTGGCTTTCTCGAGTGCCTCCTTCATCCCGACACCGCTCAGCACCTGTCCGTTCCCTGCCTCATCGCCCTCTTCGACGGCGTTCTTGAGGCGGAACTCGAGCGGGTCCATACCCAGACCCTCGGCCACCTCATCCATGTGAGATTCGAGCGCAAATACGGCCTGCGGTCCGCTCGGCCCCCGGTAAGCACCGAAGTTGGTCTTATTAGTCATTACGGCAAACGCATCCAGCTTCAAGTGAGGCGTCCTATATGGCCCGGAAAGCACCAATACGCCGACGGAGGCCAGCTCGGGCCCGGAGCCAGCGTAGGCGCCGGTATCCAGGATCATGCGCGCCTCCCGCGCAACGAGCGTTCCATCTTTCTTGACGCCGGTCTTCAGGTGCAGCCGGCACGGATGCCGGGGTAGACCGCCGATCATCTCTTCCTCAATGGGCGTGACCATCCGAACGGGGCGCCCCGTCTCACGCGCCAGCAACGCCGCAAGCGGTTCGAGTTGAGGGTAGAGCTTAGAGCCGAAACCACCGCCGATGCCGGTCGGAACGATGCGCACCTCGGCTTCGTCTACACCCAGAACATGCGCCACATTGGTACGAATCCAGTACGGGAGCTGCGTGTTTGTGTAGACTGCGATTCGACCGTCAGAATCCACAGCTCCGATGGCGACCCTGGGTTCCAGATGGGATTGGTGGACGCTCTCCGTAGAGTAGGTGCCCTCGAAGATTTCGTCCGCTTCCGCAAACCCACCCTCGATGTCGCCCCGAGTGAGAGTCGAATGACAACAGACGTTCCCCTCACGTACGAGGCCCTCTGCTGCTTCGTATTCCCGCCAGCCTTCGTGAACGAGGGTAGCTCCGGGCAGCATGGCCTGCTCCGCGTCGTCTACGATCGGCAGCGGTTCGTAGGCTACCTCGATGAGATCCGCGGCCTCCTGGGCGATTTCCAGGCTATCGGCCGCGACCAGTGCAAGCGGTTCGCCGGCGTAGCGAACTCGATCGCGCGCCAGAGGTGGCTGGTCCGACACCATTCCAGGCATGAGGATTTCCGGAAGGTCACTCCCGGTCAGCACGACCGCGACGCCGGACAAACGCTCAGCTTCGCGCGTGTCGATGCCGATAATCTTTGCGTGTGGATGTGCGCTGCGCAGGATCACTCCGTGCAGCATGCCCGGCAGCGACCAATCCATGCCGTAGCGGTACTGACCGGTTGCCTTGGACCGCGCGTCGAGGCGCACGAGCGACTGACCCGCGACCGCCTTCTCAGGCATCGCCGCTTCGCATTTCGACCATTCGGGCCGCTGGTGTGGTCATCAAGAACATGAGGCGCAACTCGCTCCCGCCGGCCCTCATCGACCACCTCCAGCTGCGTCGGCGACTTGCGCGAGCGCTTGGACAATTGCCGTATAACCCGTGCACCGACAGATGTTTCCCTCAACGGCCACCTTCAGCTCCGCAAGCGATGGCCTGGAGTTCTCCCTCAGCACCGCAGCCACCGATACGAGAAACCCGGGCGTACAGTAGCCACACTGGATGGCCGCGTTCTGTACAAAGGCCTGCTGGATCGGTTGAAGCGCCTCATCCTCTGCCAGCCCTTCGACGGTCAGGATCTCGGTGCCTTCGGCGCGTACCGCAAGGAAAAGGCAGGAGTTGACGGCCCGGCCGTCGACGAGCACCGTGCAGGCGCCGCACTCCCCGGCCTGACAGTTGGACTTCGTCCCGGTCAGTGCAAGGTCGTGGCGCAGGACATCCAGAAGCGTGCGATGCGGCTCGACCTCAAGTTCGTAAGATTGGCCGTTCACATTCAGCCTGAGCGCGTGCCTTGGGATCACGTCCGAATTGCCCTTTCGGCGGCGGCTACGAGCGCGCGTGCGGTAAGCTCTTCCACCATCAGCCTGCGATACTCGGCTGAAGCCCGCACGTCGTCGATCGGATTGGATTGCTCCTGAGCCACGCGACCTGCCTCGCGCGCAAGATCCTCACTCAATGTTTGGCCCTTCAATAGGGCTTCCGCCTTCACCGCTCGGAACGGATTCGGTGCGGCAGCAGCCACTCCGATCCGCGCCTGGCGGCAGGTCTTGCCGTCATCCTCAAGTGTGACCCGCGCGGCTACGGAGATGATCGAGCAATCTACCGCTTGCCTTCGCATGATTTTCCGAAAGGCGGTTCCGGTACGGTCAGGCATCTGCGGGAGTCGAATTTCCGTGAGCACCTCCGCCGGCTGAAGCGCGGTTTGGTCCGGGCCGGTGAGGAACCCATCCAGCGGCGCGATCCTCTCGCCCTGAGGGCCGGTCAGAGTCAGCATGGCGTCCAGACAGAGCAACGGAGGAACCATATCCGCGCCGGGTGAGGCCTTGCAGATGTTCCCTGCCACTGTGGCCACGTTTTGAATCTGTCGGCTTCCGAGGGTGAGGCTCGCCTCTGCCAGACCCGCCAGGGCGACGCTTCCCTCGATGGCCCCCACCAAGTCGGTCAACGTCGCAACCGAGCCGATCCGCAGCTCGCCGTTCAGGCTCACTCTATCTAAACCCGGAACCCCCCAGAGGCTGACCAGGTGGCGCGGCGCCAGTTCCCCATGCTGCATGTCAATCAGCAATGCGGTTCCACCGGCTAGCAGAGCGGCCGCTGGGCCATGCTCCTGCAGCAACTCAATTACACTCTCGAGGGATTCGGGCTGATGATAGTCAAACGGTCCGATGGCGCGGAGTTGATGCATCGTGGTTGAGATTGACTCAAGCCCAGCGACCATAGTACCATAGCCGTGCGTTGACTGAAACGCCGTTCCGCACAGCAAAACAGTCCCATTCGAAGAGCCCTGATGTCCGAGCGCTTGCCCGCGGCCTGCGCGTATTGGAAATCATGACCGAAGCGCCACGCGGGCTGCCGCTGAGCCGTCTTGCAAAAGAATCCGGTCTTTCAAAAAGCAGCGCTCACCGTCTCGCCCAGACCCTCGTTCACGAGGGCTATCTCCTCCAAAAGCAGGACAACGGCCACTACCTACCCAGCTTGAAAGTGTTGCGGCTGGGCCATAAACTCATCGAGGACACAGATCTGACGGCCGTTTCGAGGCCTCATCTTCAGTTGCTGGCCCAAGAAACTAGCGAGACCGCGCATCTCGTATTGCTTGACCGAGACGCGATCGTATACGTGGACAAAGTCGAGAGCCCGAACCCGATTCGGATGTATTCTCGGATCGGTCTGCGCGCACCGGCACACTGCACGGGTGCCGGCAAGGCCATTCTGGCATTCCTCTCACCAGAGCGTCTGGAGGCGGTTCTCGGCGACCGCCCTCTGAAGCGTTATACCAAATCTACGATCACCGACAGACACGCGTTGAGAAGGCACCTGGCCAAAGTCCGGAAGCGGCGCTACGCCATCGACGACGGCGAGCACGAGGAACAGGTGCGCTGCGTGGCGACTCCGTTGTTCGCTTCAAACGGCGAGCCGGCAGGCGCCATAAGCATCGCCGCCGTAAGCTATCGCGTCGATCTCGAGACCCTGACGGGGTGGTGGCCTCTGCTCAGAGAACGATCGCAGGCACTCTCTGCGGATCTGACACATTACTTCGATCGGTACATATAGGGGACCATGCCCAAGTTAATGATTCCCGGCCCGGTGGCGGTTGAAGATGACGTCCTTCAGGAGATGGGCGCGCCCGTACGCGCCCACTACGGCAAGGAATGGACCGCCATTTACAGCGATACCCGTTCGCTATTGAAGGAAGTCTTCAACACGCGCGGGGAGGTTCATATCCTGGTCGGATCGGGCTCGTCTGGGTTGGACGCGGCCATCGGAAGCCTGACTGCGCACGGCGACACTGCTATCGTAGGCACGAACGGCTATTTCGGCGATCGGCTGATCGAGATCTGCGAGGCGTATGGACTGACTGTAGTGCCCGTGGAGGCCCCGCTCGGTGAACCGCTGCGGGCTTCCGATTTCGAGGCCGCGCTCAGCCAGGTCTCAAACGCGGCTCTTGTTGTGGCGGTGCATGTGGAAACCGCCACCTCGGTCGTCAATCCCATCGAGGAAATCAGCTCGGTAGCTCGGAAGAGCGGCGTCCCGATGGTCGTGGACGCCGTTTCTGCTTTGGGAGGTGTCCTGCTCGAGATGGACGCTTGGGGCATCGACATTTGTGTATCCGCCAGCCAGAAATGCCTGGGTGCGCCTCCGGGGCTGGCCCCAGTCGCCATCAGTCCGAGGGCATGGGAGATCATGGACTCCAAGCCTGACCGCGGCCATGGTTGGTACCTCAACCTCCAAACCTGGCGCAGGTTCGCCGAAGAATGGGGCCTCTGGCATCCCTTCCCGGTTACGATGGCAACCAATAATGTTATGGCGCTGCGGGCCAGTCTCAAGGATCTGTTGGCTGACGGCATAGACTCACGCATCGCGCATCACACAGAGCTTGCCTTGCGGCTTCGAAATGGGGTTCGGGACCTGGGCCTGCAACCGTTGACACCCGACGATCGGCTGGCGCCTGTGCTCACCGCGGTTCTCGCTCCACAAGGCATTCATTCGGCCAGGATCGTCCGCTACATGTTGGAGGAGCATGGGATCAAGATCGCGGGCGGTCTGGGAGAACCGCTCAGTCGTACGACCTTTCGAATCGGACATATGGGACCCCAAGTCGACGCAGCCGACATCGATGAGGTCTTAGAAGGCCTGAGCGGCTTTCTTCGTTCCAATTCGGCGGCTGCCTAACGATATGCCTATCGTGCTCTGGTTTTCTAGACTGCGGCCGGGTGTCTCGGCGGAGGAATATGAAGAGTTCGTGCGCTCAGTGGACTACCCTGCCACGCAGCGCATCTCGAGCATTTCACGCTATCGATCCATTCGATTGCAGGGGCCGGCCCTGGGCGAGGAGAAACTCCCCTACGACTTCATAGACCTGGCAGAGATCACGGACATCGAGGACTACCGTGAGGATCTCGAGCACCACCCTGCGGTGCATGAGGTCCATGGGCAGTTTGAGAAGTATGTCGAGTCGCTCGGGAACTTCTGGGCCGTGCAGATCGGAGAGGGAGCCATCCGGGAGAGCCTTGATGATGGCTAGATCGAGCCGATTCTCATTCGCAATCGAACGTAGAGGAGGTGGTGGGATCCGTAGATTAGAGCCAGCTATCGGGGAGGCGTTGGGCTGATGCCCACCGTAGTATGGTACTCCAGGCTACAGCCAGAGATGGATGCGGCGACCTATGAACGCTGGGTGGAAGAGGTGGACTATCCGGGGGCGCGACAAATCCCCAGCATCCAGAGCTACCGCGTCTTTCGCGTAGAGGGACCTTGTGTCGGAGATCCCAACGATGCGTTCGCATATGACTACGTCGAAGTGGTGGAGCTGACCGACATGCAATCCTACCTGCGAGACCTGGATGAGCACCCGGCCGCCCGAGCGATCATCGCCGAGATCGGCCAATACGTGGAGTCGGTTGGCAGCGCCTGGGGGCACCCCGTCCCAGAGTAGAAATTCAGTGAGTACTACCCAACTATCTGTTTGTTAAGGAGGAGATCCAATGAAAAGACGACCACGCTACCTTCTAGGCATGATCGCAGCCCTGCTGCTGTTCAGCCTAGCAATTGCTGCATGTCAGTCGGCTACGGAGGCTCCGGCCACGGAAAAGCCGGCTCCCACAGAAGAAGCGGCCCCCACCGAGCAGGCAGCACCTACAGAAGAAGTCATGGAGGAGAAGTCGACGATCATCGTCGCCTATGACAGCGACATCGATCACATCGAGCTCATGCAATTCCGCAGCCTGGGCGCGTACGACGCGACCGCAAACCTCTACGAGCCTCTGATCGCCCAGAAACTTGAGCCGGGCGGTGAGGGCGAGTTCATCGGGCAGCGGGAGTTCGAGGGCGCCGTGGCGGAGAGCTTTGAGGTTTCAGAGGATGGGACGGTGTTTACCTTCAATCTCCGGCCAGACGCCAAGTTCGCCGACGGCACGCCGATTACCGCCCAGGACTACAAGTACACCTTCGATCGGGCCATGACGGGTCCCGGATACATCGGCCTTCTGACGCCGTTCATGGCGCTGGAATCGCCAGACGACGTGGTGGTACTGGATGACCTCACGCTGCAAATCACTACCTCCAGGCCAGCCGCGCTGACCGAGACCATCATCGCCTTCCAGGTCTTCGGCGCCATCAGCCAGGCCACCGCAGACGCAAACGCCACGGACGACGATCCCTGGGCCGATGCCTGGCATCGCGAGAACTCGAATTCCAGCGGCCCCTACTCCATCACGGAGTGGAATCCAGGCACGGAGTACTTCTTCGAACCCAATCCCAACTACTGGCGTGGCGAGGACTGGTTCCAGAACTCTGGAGTAGTTTTCCGGGTCGTGCCTGAGGCAGCTTCCCGGGAGCAACTCCTGAAGGCCGGCGATGTCGATGTGGCGTTGGGCATTCCGTTTAGCGACTTGGATGACCTGGCTGCCGACCCCAACGTGAGCGTGCACGCCATACCGACCACCCGCGTTTACTTCCTGGGGATGAACGGCAACACGCCTCCGTTCGACAGCAAACTTGTGCGCCAAGCTGTATCGATGGTTCTTCCATACGACGCCATCTTCGACAACGTGATCTTCGGCTATGGACTGCAGCCTACCAGCCCGCTCCCTGAGGGGATGGAGGGTCACACGGATGAGTTCTTCGTCTACGGAGATGGCGATGTAGAGGGCGCCAAGGCACTGCTTGCAGAGGCGGGATACGCGGATGGATTCGAAGTCAACCTGACCGTACCGCAGGAAGATCAGACCCGCGTGGACGCGGCGACCTGGATACAGTCCGCCTTGACCGACATCGGCATCACGGTCAATATCAACGCCGTGCCCACGGCGGACTACTCCGGCCTGGTCTTCAGCCATGAGGAGCCGTTCTTCATCAATGAATGGTATTCGTGGGGCAATGACCCGTTCTATCAACTGACCTGGAACTTCAAGTGCGGCGCCTTCACGAACCTCACGAACTTCTGCAGCGAGGAGCTGGACCAGATCATCGAGGACGGCACCTTCAGCCGCGACCCGGCAGAACGCGCTGAGCTCGCCCGTCGAGCACAGGAGATCCTGATGGACGAGGCAACCTGGGGGTTGCTATATCAGCCGGCCTGGATCGTAGCCACACGCTCTGACGTGAGCGGGGTCGCTTTGTTCGATGACCTGACCCTGCGCTACGGCTTCCTCGGCAAGAGCGAGTAAAGCCACAACGAGTAATGCCTCAGGGGAAGGCCTCTAGCCTTCCCCTGAGCACTTTCGTTTATGCCCCCAAGTCTCCGCTACAGCTTACGTCGGCTGTTCCTCGCCGCTATCACGCTCGTTGGGGTGGTGATCGCGGTCTTCATCATGACCCGCATCCTTCCGAGCGACCCGGCCCAATTGCGCGCCGGACCGCTCGCCTCCGAAGAATTGGTGGCGCAATACGAGCGCAAAATGGGGCTGGACAAGCCGCTCGTGGTCCAGTTCCTAAGCTATGCGGGTCAGCTGGTGCGCGGAGACCTCGGCGACAGCTGGCGAACCGACCAGCCGGTCCTGGAAGAGTTGGCACAGCGGCTGCCGGCTTCGATTGAGCTAGCTGCCACCGCCTTCCTTCTGGCCTTGGCCATCGGCCTTACGCTGGGAATTCTGGCCGCGGTGTATTCAGGAAGTTGGATTGATCACCTTACGCGCGCCATCGCGACTTTGGGAGCCTCGCTAGCCCTTTTTTGGCTGGCACTTGTTGGCGTGTACGTCTTCTACTTCAATCTGGGCTTAGCCCCTGCTCCACTTGGACGGCTTACGATCGGTCTGGACGAGCCGGAGCCAATCACCGGACTATTCGTCCTAGACGGCTTGCTCACCGGAAACCTGACGGCCGCCGGCGACGCTCTTCAGCACCTCTGGCTTCCAGCCCTCACGCTGGGCTTCGTCGTCAGCGCCCCGATCATCAAGGTCATGCGAGCTTCTTTGCTGGACTCTCTAGGCGCCGACTACGTCCGCACGGCGCGTGCCATAGGAATGCAACCTAGAAAGGTGGTCTTGATCGACGGCCTGCGCAACGCATTCATTCCAGTGTTAACGACCTTGGGCATCGTCTTTGGATACTTGATGGCGGGCAACGTCATCGTCGAGCGAGTTTTCTCCTGGCCAGGTATCGGGCAGTACGCCTGGACGGCGCTGATTACCAATGACTTCAATGCCCTGCAAGGTTTCGTGCTCTTGATCGCCGTTGTCTACGTCGCGCTGAACCTATCGATCGATCTGGCCTACGGATTCATCGATCCCCGCATTAGGTTAAGCTGACTTGGAAGTTTCAGCCCCACATCGAGAGCTCCGTCCCCTGCCCGGCATACGGCGGCTGGCCAGCCGCCGGCCGCTCCTAGCGCTCGGCATTTCACTGATCGCGGCCCTGGTCTTGGTGGCCATTTTCGCCCCCCTGCTGACGCCTTACGGTCCAACCGAGACAAATCCAGCGGCAACCTACCAGCCGCCCTCCAGGGCGGCCCTCTTTGGAACGGACAAGTTCGGTCGGGACATCTACACGCGTGTCGTGTATGCTGCGCGTCTCGATCTGGCGATCGCGGCCTCCGTGGCAATCAGCGCCTTCGTGATCGGATCGATTATTGGGGCCTTCGCCGGCTACTACGGAGGCCGAGTCGACGACCTCGTGATGCGCGGCGTGGATGTGTTGTTTGCATTTCCAGCCTTCATCCTGGCCATGGCTATCACGGGTGTGTTGGGCGACAGCGTTCGCAACGTGATCATTGCCATTGCAGTCGCCTATCTCCCATACTTCATTCGACTGACCCGCAGCGAAGTACTCTCGGTCCGCACGAGTCAGTTTGCAGAGGCAGCCGTCAGCGTCGGTAACCCGGGTTGGCGGGTCTTGCTGGTTCACCTGCTGCCAAACTCGGTGTCCCCCTCATTGGTGCAAATGGCGCTGGTCTTTGGCTGGGCTATTCTCGATGCGGCAGGATTGGCCTTTCTCGGGCTGGGGATCACGCCTCCCACGGCGGAATGGGGCGTCATGGTATCCGAGGGTGCCCAGCGCATCATCAGCGGCGAATGGTGGGTATGGCTGTTTCCTGGCTTGGCCATCGTGCTCGCGGCTTTCGCCTTCAGCATCGCGGGCGATGGGCTGCGGGACTTGATCTCGACTGAGAATCGCTGATGGCCGATCCGCTGCTGCGAGTGGAGGACCTTAGCCTCAGCTTTTCAGCGGAGAACGGACGTCGGCGCATTTTGGATCGCCTTTCCTTCGAACTGAAAACCCAGGAGGTCGTGGGCCTGGTCGGGGAGAGCGGTTCCGGGAAGACGATCACGGCTCTGGCCATCATGGGACTGCTGCCGCCTACTGCAGATATTGACGAGGGACGCATCTTGTTTGAGGGGACAGACTTGCTGGAGCTGTCGGAATCCCAAATGCGCCGGATGCGAGGCTCTCGAATCGCTATGATCTTCCAGAATCCGCGCTCGGCCCTAAACCCACTGATGCGGGCGGGAGATCAGGTCGCCCGAGCAGTCAGCCTTCACCATGGCCACGACGGCGATGATCCCTACGAAGTGGCGATCGATCTGCTGCGCCACGTGGGAATCTCTGACGCCGCGAATCGCGGCCGAGCCTATCCGCACCAGCTAAGTGGAGGGATGGCGCAGCGCGTGCTTATCGCCATCATGCTGGCCTGCCACCCTCGGCTGCTCATCGCCGACGAGCCAACCACCGGGTTGGACGTGACGATCCAGGCCCAGATCTTCGAACTCATCGATGAGGTCCAGACAGATACCGGTGCGACGCTGCTGCTCATCACACACGACTTGGGCGTCATCAGCGAGATTTGTGAGCGGGTGGCGGTGAT
This sequence comes from Anaerolineales bacterium, assembly GCA_048054495.1. Taxonomy (GTDB): domain Bacteria; phylum Chloroflexota; class Anaerolineae; order Anaerolineales; family E44-bin32; genus JADFRG01. Next base: position 20,244 of record JBGMQN010000055.1, on the reverse strand, counting down.
GTATGCCGGTCAGATCATGGAAGTGGCAACCGTGGGAGAGCTCTTCAGAAACCCGAAGCACCCCTACACAGAAATGCTCTTGGGGAGCGTGCTGCGGGTCGATCGCCCGAGGCCGCTTGAGGAGGGAACCATCGTCGCACCAGCTTCCATTCAATATGAAACGGCTGGCTGCCGCTACGCGAGTCGCTGTCCATACGTTTTCGAAGTCTGCTGGGAGAGCCGGCCTGCTGCGACCGTGTTTTCCGACGGCCACCATGGATATTGCCACCGCTATGACCAGGAGCCCGCGTGACTGAGCCACTTCTTGTGGTCGAGAACCTTTCCAAGCACTACAGAGAAGGTCCGCACACGATCCATGCCGTCAACGGCGTCAGTCTCAATCTATACCCCGGCGAGGCGGTCGGGCTGGTCGGAGAGAGCGGTTGTGGCAAAACCACAGCCGCGCGCTGTATCCTGGGGCTGGAGCAGCCGACCGGCGGCCGGATCCTCTTTCGGGGGCAGGACCTGAGCGAGCTTTCGGCACGCGAGCTGCGGACATGGCGGCGCCACTTCCAGATGGTCTTCCAGGACCCAAGCGAGTCGCTCAACCCGCGCTTCACGGTGCGTCGGACGTTAAAAGAACCGCTCACGCTGCATGGTCTTTTCAGGGATAAGGGCCAGCTTACCGGGGCGCTCGAGCGGGTCAACCTTGAGCCGGAGCACCTCGATCGCTATCAGCATCAGCTCAGCGGAGGCGAAAAGCAGCGTGTGGGCGTCGCGCGGGCCATGATGACCCGCCCACAGTTGGTGGTTCTGGACGAGCCCACCTCCTCGCTCGATATGTCGCTGCGCATCCACGTCATCTCGCTGCTCAAGCGGCTGCAGCGCGAGTTCGGTATGACCTACCTCTTCATCTCGCACGACTTGAGCACCGTGCGGCATCTGTGCGAGCGGGTGCTTGTGATGTACCTGGGGCGGATCGTAGAGCGCGGGCGGACGGAAGAGGTCTTCGACCAGCCTCGACACGTGTACACACAGGCGCTGCTATCGGCCATTCCGATTCCCGATCCGACCGTGAAACGGGAGCGCATCCTGCTGGCCGGGGAGACGCCCCCCGCGCGGGAACTGAAGCGGGGCTGCAGTCTGCAGGAGCGGTGTCCGTTCGTTGCGGACGAGTGCCTGGAACCGGTTCCCGAATACGATTTGGGAAACGGCCATTTCGCCGCCTGCCGATTGGCCAAAGAGAATGCCGTAAGAACTCCGGATTGATGTATAGGAGGCGGATCGTGAACTCTCTCAGTTCCTACAGGTGCGCTCATCGAGCGCAGGGCAGGTTTCAATCCCGTTGTGTGGAATCTCAACCCTACTCGACAGCGTCACGCGCGAGCATGGCTATACGCAAGAGGAGCAGGTCATGATGTCGGCAGACTCAGTTCCCGCACAGGAGCTCGCCGACCGGCCCCTGCGAGGAAGGTCGGCACTGGTGACCGGTGCTTCACGCAACCTGGGCGCGGTCACGGCGCAGAGGCTGGCCGCAGGAGGAGCCGATGTAGCTATTGGTTACCTCGGAGACGAGCAAGAAGAGCAGCAGGCCGCCCAGGTCGTAGAGGCCATTGAGAGTCAAGGAGTCAACGGGTACGCCGTGAAGGGTGATCTGGCCCAAGGCGGCGAGGCACTGCGGGTGGTTGAGCAGGTCGGCGCGCTGCTTGGCAGAGATGTGGACATCCTTGTCAACAATGCCGGACCCTTCTCAGGGGAACCACTCAGCTCCCTATCTGAAGCCGATTGGGATTTGATCATGAACGTCAATCTCAAGGCCGCCTACCTAACCACGCAAGCGGTCGTACCCGGGATGAAAAAGTCTGGTTGGGGCCGCATTGTCAACCTGTCCGCGGGCTCGGCCTTCATCCGCAACCACAGCGTGTACGGCCTGGCCAAGGCGGGTGTGATCACGCTCACGGAGCAGCTTGCACTCGAACTGGGGCCGGAGATCACCGTAAACGCCGTGGCTCCGGGTCAGATCGCGGAGAGCGCACCGGACATCAGCAAGATCGATCCGACATTTGTGGATCGAGCCATCGCACACTCGCCTAGCGGCCGGCTCGTGACGCGTGCCGAAGTCGCCGAACTGATTGCGTGGTTGTGCGATCCCGCGGCAGACATGATCACGGGCCACACGATCCCCATCGACGGCGGGTGGCGCCTCAATCGCTTCTAGGCGCGGGCGGCGGCAATGGCAGCCCTCGGCTGCAGGCGTGAAAGGACTTGAGAATGACTGAATTTACTCTCACCCGAGAAGACATCGAGCCCCTGCTCGAAGGTCTGGCGATCTTGGGTACCGGCGGAGGAGGGGATCCATCTTGGGGTCGCATGATCATGGAGAATGATCTGCAGCGCGGCCGAGAGTGGCGCGTAGTAAGCCTGGAGGACGTTCCGGAAGAATGGACGGTCGTCTGCGGCGGCATTATGGGCTCGGTCAAGGCGCTCGAGCACATCGGATTCGAAAACATTCTGGAAAACTGGGAAAGCGATTTCCCCTTGATTTCCGTTACCGAGTACATGAGCAAGCTGATTGGCAAGCCAATTGACGCCATGATCCCTTTCGAGGCCGGAGGCCTGAACACACCGATCGTGCTTACCCTGGCCTCCCGCATGGGAATTGCGGCCATCGACGCCGATGCGCTGGGCCGTTCCGCGCCCGAAACGCAAATGACCAGTTGGCATGGGCACGGGGTGAAGATCACACCCATGCCGCTGGCCGACAGCATGGGCAACATCGTGGTTGTCAGCCAGGCCTCGGAACCTACCTATGTGGATGAGGTCGGTCGGTTTGTGGTCACAAAGGGTGGGTATCTGGGCGCCAACAACCATCACCCCATGACGGGTGCGCAGGTAAAAGAGACTTCGATTCCGGGGACGTTCAGCGGCGCGCTGGCGCTCGGACGAGCGGTCATGGCGGCGCGCGCGGCGGGCGGTGATCCCATGGCGGCCGTCGAGGATCGGCTGCGCCCAGTGCATAAGTACGAGGTGAGGCTTGCTTTGCTCCAGGAAGAGCAGCACATGGGCTTCTATTTCACCACCGTTGGCTTAGAACTGCCCGACGGCAGGGCGGGCGAGATGGTCATCAAGAATGAAACCATGATGCTCTCGGTGAACAACGATGTGATCTGTACCTTTCCGGATCGGATCCTGATGCTCGAACCCGGCACGGGGCGCGGCGTTATGAGCATGGAGCTTGAGACGGGGATGGAACTGGTGCTGCTTGTCGTACCGGCCCACCCGCGCTTGCAAGCCGCGGCGCAGACCGATCAGGGGAGGAGCTCGATGGCGCCCGCACGCTACGGTCGGCCGGATCTGGACTACCGACCGCTTGCGGAGGCAACCTAGAGTTTCCGAGAGCTCGCGCGAGCATCCCTCTCCTCCCTTTGAGCTGCGATCAAGATCTTGATTTGGTCCGTTTGACGACTTTCGGTATCATTCCCTGCTATGGAAGATCTCACCGGTAAACAGCTGGGCCGATATCAGGTCGTATCTCCCGTCGGTGAGGGAGGCATGGCGGCCGTATACAAGGCTTATCAGCCCGGGATGGACCGCTACGTTGCGCTTAAGATCCTCCCCCAGCAATACGCGCGCGATGCGGAGTTCATCGGCCGCTTTGAGCAAGAAGCCAAAGTCATTGCCAGGTTGCAGCATCCGCACATCTTGCCAGTGCACGACTATGGCGAGGCCGATGACTACACCTACATCGTCATGCCGCTGGTGGAAACCGGCACCCTGGCAGATCTCCTTCGGGGTGAGGTGCCGATGCCCTTGCAGCGTATCCGAATCATTATGTCTCAACTCGGGGATGCGCTCGACTATGCCCACTCGCAGGGTCTGATCCACCGTGACGTAAAGCCAAGCAACGTGCTGCTCGACAAGCGGGGCAACACCCTGCTCACCGATTTTGGCATTGCCAAGATGGTGGGGGGAACCAAGCACTTCACGCAGACCGGCGGCATCGTCGGTACGCCCCACTACATGTCACCCGAACAGGGCGGCGGCGATCCGCTCACACGACAGAGCGATATTTACTCGCTGGGAGTGGTGCTCTACGAAATGGTGACTGGTCGGGTGCCGTTCGACGCAGAAACTCCCATGGCGGTGGTAATCAAGCACATGACCGATCCGCTGCCGCCTCCCAGCACTCTCAATCCAGACACAAGCCCCGCGCTCGAGAGCGTGATCCTGAAATCCATGGCCAAGCGGCCTGAAGACCGCTTTGAATCGGCGGCCGATATGGTCCGCGCAGTGCGGCTGGCCATCCCCGAGTCTGCAATGGTTCGCGATCCAAGCCAGGTCGGCACAGTGCCCACGGAGGATCTGGCCCAGGCGGAAGCTGCGGCGATGGATAGCGAGCTGGAGCGGCCCTCCCAAACGCTCACCGCCCGACGAGTGGCGCCCTGGCTCGTGGGAGCGGGTGCGATAGCGGTGCTGGGTCTTTGCGCGATCGGCGTCTTCGTTGTTGTGAAATTGGCCACCAGCGCAAGCTCGGCTGCAACCACGGAAGCCGTTCCACCTACTGCACCCGTGCAATTGGCCACCGCGACGCTTTCGACGGCGCCCCTATCCGCCACCGCGATTCCTGATCTCTCCTTGAGCCCAACTGCAGAGCCTCCGGCGGGTACGCGCATCAAGACTGCTTTTCGGGAATCCTCTCCGGCCAATTTGCCCTCTGCTCGCTGGCCCGTGACCATTTCCGACAGCTTCGATTCGAATGTTAATGAGTGGAACCCGTTCAGCGAAGTTGCGGACGAATTCGGGTCACGCAGCTTTACTTTCCAAAACGGGAAATACCATTGGGAGGTGCTGCCCACCGACAACGTCAGCGTGCACGACACGCCCGAGATGAATCCGATATCTGAATTTGCGATCTCCGTTGATGCGCAGCAGCTCAGCGGATCCCAGGAGGCGGATTTTGGCATTGTTTTCCGGGAAACAGCGGCGGACACCTTCTACAACTTCAATATTGACAGCCGGCAGAACTACTGGCTGCGCATGAACGACGGTGGCCGATGGACCACTCTGATAGATCTGACACGATCAGCCGCGATCCGGCCGAACGCCTCCAATCGGGTCACGGTCGTCGCCAACGATGGCCACTTCTACTTCTTCATCAACGATCAATATGTGGATGAGATTGAGGAGGATTCCTTGCTGCGCGGACGGGTCGGAATGGTGGTCAATCTCTTCGAACCGGGCGTACTGGCCGAGTGGGAATTCGACAATTTCGAACTGAGAGAACCCTGGACCGCGGCCATCGTCGACACATTCGATGCCGTCTCGGGACTGTGGGATATCGGCTCATTTAGCTCCGAGGATGTCACGGATAATCTGGCGATTACCGAGGGAAAATATGTCTGGAGCTTTGACTGCAAGAATTCCGACTTCGGTTGTATCAGCTCGACCTACCTGGATGACCTGCGAGACACGACCGACTTTGAATTGATCGTCGACGCGCGGCGGCTGGAAGGTCCCACAGATGGAGAATACGGGGTGCGGTTCCGCGACGACGGAGAGAACTACATCGAATTCCTGATTTCAGATGAGGGCCGCTTTACCATCTCGCTGTGGTATGAGCAGAATCTCGATTATTACTACGTTGACAATCCCACTACGATGATCGATCCCGAGGGCGTGAACCGACTGAGCGTCATTGGCGAGGGACCAAACTTCGCCTTCTACATAAACGGGCTGCTGGTGGGCGAAATCGTCGAGGAATTGCTTCCCTTTGGCGCGTTTGCGCTGGTCGGCTCATTGGACGGCCCCGATCGGATGGTACTAGAGTTCGATAACTTCAAGGTGCGGATGCCCTGAGCCCAGCCTGTCATAAATACGGCTATGCGCAATAATTCCGGGGCTGAGGTGTGGGTGCCGGCTCAGAAGCTGACGAGGAATGCCGTCAGATACATAATCCCCAGGCCCAGCAGAAAGCCGCCCACATTCGGCCAGGTGACCACTGACTGATGCTCGCGCTGAGCATAGCGGCGCAGGAACTCCCCTACTTCCACGATCACCTGCCATATGGCTCCTGCGCCGATGCCCAGAAAGATGGTGGCCAAGACCGGCGAATAGGCAAAGCCGCCGATCCAGGTCCCTGGGATCGCAGGCGCACCGGCCAGTAGTATCAAGCCCACGAAGGTCCACACTCCGGGCGCCTTGGCGGGCCGCTCGTCGGTGGCTTCGTAATCTTCTTCAACCGCTCCAGGCACGAGAGGCGCAGCGATGGCAATGCCTTCCGTCACATTGTGGATCGTGAATCCGATCACGAGGAAGGATCCCAGCGCGGCCTCACCCAGTGCAAACGCGGCACCGATGGCCAGGCCCTCGCCGAGATTGTGGAGGCCGATGCCGAGCGCGATCAGGATGGACAGCACGAGCCCAGGATGCAGACCTCGCTTGCTGAGGCGGCCACCCCGCGAACGGACCGCGAGCAGCGCAAACCAGGTGAGCAGTGCTGAAAAGAGCACCAGCGCTACACCTTGAAAGACAGCAGGCAACCGCGCGGCGATCTCAAATGCCTCGAGAAGCGTGTCAGTCAGCAGGAACACGAGCAGTCCCAGGGTGAGTGCCAGGATGGCGCCCATCCAGCGTTGCCCCAGCCGGCGCATGGCCGGAAACCAGAGCGTACCCAAGGCTACGGGAATGACGCCGACGTAGAAGCCGAGCAAGCCATAAGCCAGGAACTCGCGAATGCCTGCCGTGGGAGTAGGCGTCGCAATCGCCACTTCTGCGGTGAATGTGAGGCCTGTAGCTGTGATAACCATAATCTGGTGGGGCTCGGTTTCGACCCATGGATACGGGATCTGGAGCTCTGCGCGGCCGAGGCGTGGGATGGTCCTGGAGGGATCGATGGTGTACTCCCAATAGGCGTCGTCGACCAGGACCTGCGCAACATTTATGGCGTCCGGTCCCGCATTGATGAGGGTGACCTCGAAGCCTTCGGGTACGACCCGGACGGGTTCAAAGGTCAGGATTTCGACCGGCGGGAGATCGGCGGTAAAGAACGCAAGGGGATTTCCGAAGGCGAACACCGATAGCATCAGGGCCAGCGCGAGAAACGGTAACAGCGCCGACAGCCAGAGCGGAATGCGTCGCGTGGGCTTCGCCGTGATTTCAGCCTCACCCTTGGACATCGAAGAACCCTACCCACCCCAGCTCGGCAAATTCGCTCTGGTGGGCGTGGAACATGTAGAGCCCCGGCTCGAAGTCCTTGAACGAGAATTCGAGGATCCCTCGCTGCGCCTGGCACTGCATGATCGTGTCCACCGTTTTCAGCGTGGGCGTGAGCGTGGTGCCGTGGTCGTAGTAGTCAAAGAAGTTGGCGTGCAAATGCAATGAATTGATCGGATCGAATTCTGTAATGTTGACCAGATACAAGCGCTGCAGCTGATCGCGACGGATCTTGATCGGCTTGTCCATGTAGGCGAAGGCGATCGAGTTGGCCGCATAGATCTCGTTGTCGCCATCGAAGTTGGTGTCGAATCCGTTCATGACCATCACCATCTCGTTCACATTCTCGTATTCGGGAAATTGCGGGTTTCGAGACCGGGCGACCCGCGCTTCCTCACCCCTGTAGCGGCTCGGGTCTGGATCAATGATGAAGGCGCCGTAGAGCCCCTTATGAATGTGCCGCTTAAGCGGCAGGGAGTGGCAGTGGTAGAGATGGCAGCCCATAGGAAGCGCGTCAAATTCGTAGACCGTGCTTTCACCAGGGTAGATATCGCCGGCGCCCACGCCGGGCACCCCGTCCATGGAACCGGGATGGATCCCATGGAAGTGAATGGTGTGGGGATGGCTGCCCCCATTGGAAAACACGATGCGGATGCGATCGCCCTCCACCGCCCGCAGTGTCGGACCCGGTACTCGGCCGTTGTATACCCAGGCGGGGAAGAACACGCCCGGCGCGACTTCGATCTCTTTGTCGATGGCCACGATACCGTATTCGCGTAGGGTCTGACCGTTTGGGAGCTGGCTCACTTCGCCATAATCCCAATCGTCCAGCATTTCGTGCGGGTCAAATCCGTTGGCTTCGTTATTGACCGATCCAACGGTGCCCATCGAGCCGTGGCTGCCGCCGTGGTCTGGTTGGGGGCCGTACACGCCTCCACCCTCCCCTTCCCGAAGCCGATCCGGCGGCCGGCTTGCGGCCGCGACCGCGATCCCGCTCGAAAGCAGTCCGGCTTTGATGAACCCACGGCGCCCAAGCCGCGCCACCTTAGGGATTTTTTCTTGCATGGATTGCGCTCCTTCTTCCTTTGGCTATTCGCTTCCCGTGAGCCGGGCCGCGCCTGACTTCAATCTCCTTCACCAGAATTTGGCACCTGAAGTATTATTATTAGGTATACCTAAATTTACTGGATTCTAGCGCCCGCTTCCGTTGCTGTCAATCGCGAACCACGCACCCTGTCGGAATCATTTCCGTGTTCCCCGCCCGCTCTTACTCTGTCGCTCAATACCCTGTATATTCTATGGGCCAAATGGCGCTAGTTACGCGCTCGCGCGGTGGATATGCTTGTGAAGGGTGGAACGAAAGGACAGCGCCGCTGTATATGCATGTTTCCGCCCCAGCATAACGTCGATAAGGGAGTGATCGATGGTGACCAAGGCAGATAGCCGCAAAGACCGATCGGATAAGAGACGGCGAAAATCTCAGGCCAAACGCTATCTTTCTATCGCGGCAATGTTGGGTGGCGTAGGCTTAGTCGTAGCTGCCGTGATCTCGCTCCGAAGCGGAGTTTCCGGGGAAGTCACTCCCTTTGACTACGGCCCAGAGGACATCGCGTACGACGCGCCCGTCGAGGCGGTCCACGAGATGACCGATGGCCCCCCCATCCCCTTCCTACCCAAGGACGGCCCGCAACCCAAGATTGCGCTGGACCAGGTCTTTTACGACTTCGGCAGCGTTGGGGCGACCGAGGTGGTCACACGTGAGTTCACCATCGCTAACATGGGCGAGGCACCGCTGACCATCAGCCGAGCCTACACGACCTGCGGCTGCACAACGGCAGAATTTACCTCGACCGTGATCCCTCCGGGCAAGGTGTCTGTCGTACTCGTGCGCTTCGATGCGGGACTCCACGATGCGCAGGGGCAAACCGTGCGCAGAGGAGTCATCATCGAAAACAACGACCCTGACCGCCCGCAAGCTGAGTTCTGGTTGGAGGCCAGCGTTCAAACGACAGGATGACCGACGAACCCCTAGAGCCTGAAAAGACCCCTAGCCGGGGATACAGTAAACCTCTTGCTTACGGAATCCTTCTAGCTCTGCTGGCATTGCTAGCGTGGGGTCTCGTGCGCGTCCAGGCCGGGCCGCGATCTGATGGTCCCGCACCGGATTTCACCCTGACCACCTTCGAGGGCGATGACTATGTCCTGAGCGAACTTCGCGGCCAGGTGGTAGTGATCAACTTTTGGGCTTCCTGGTGTCCCACTTGCCGCGATGAGGCTGCCTACCTGGAAGCGACCTGGCGCGCTTACCGCGACCGGGGGGTGGTCTTCCTGGGTGTTGATTATGTTGACACCGAAGTGGAAGCATTGGCCTACATTGCGGAATTCGATATCACCTATCCAAATGGCCCGGATATCGGCACCGTAATTTCGCAGACCTACCGCATACAGGGGGTCCCCGAAACATTTTTCGTTTCGAAGGATGGGACGCTCCGGGGCGTGAAGATCGGACCTGCGTATCCGCCAGAGCTTGAGGACAGGATAGAACCGCTGCTCGCTGAGCAGTATCCCTAGCAAGTAGAATCGACTGCATGATAGATCCGAAAGCGACCTCTGCCATAAGGGCGCGATACGAGCGCATCGCTCCCCTCTACGACTGGCTCGAGCTGCTCCCCGAGTGGCGCTACCGTCCATGGCGGCTGCGGTTTTGGGACCGGGTCACGCGGCGCTTGCCCGAGGAAGGGCGTATGTTGGAACTTGGCGTCGGAACGGGGAAGAACGTCGCCTATTGGCCGGCCGAGGCGAAAATCACGGCCATCGATTTCTCGCCCCGCATGCTCAGTCGGGCGAGGGCGCAAATCGATGGGTCGGGAGAGGATGTCAGTCTGGAGCTGGGCGACGCTCAAGATCTGAAATATCCCGAAAATAGTTTCGATGTCGCCGCAATGACCTTTGTGATGTGCTCGGTTCCTGATCCCGTGCTCGGCCTGCGTGAGGTAGCCAGGGTCGTCCGACCCGGAGGGCATGTGTTCTTGATGGAGCATGTCCGATCACTAACGCCATGGATCGGCAGGCTGATGGATCTCACCAATCCAGCCATAGTGCGCACGATAGGCTCGAACATCAACCGGGATACGGTCCGAAATGTATCGGCCGCCGGGCTGGAACTGTTGGATGTGGAAAACCTTAACAAGGGCGGGATCTTCAAAATCATCGAGGCCCGAGTTCCAGAGACCGAAGCAGGTGGCGGAGCATGAAACTGACATTGGCAACCATCGGGGTGTTCTTTGCCCTCCTGCTCGCGGCTTGCGGCGGAGGTGCGCCGGATATCGAATTGTCGCAATCGGAAACCGACCTGGGCGTGATAACCATTGGCGAGATTCGGACGGTTGATATCCCCGTGCAGAACCTCGGCAGCGGCGACTTGATCATCGAGGCCGTGAGCACCTCATGCGGCTGCACAACCGCCTCCATCGAGCCCGAGCTTATTCCCCCCGGGGGAACCGGCACACTGACGGTCCGCTACGACTCAGGGCTGCACGGTCCTGATGAGGTTGGGCCGGTGATGCGCCAGGTTTTCATCGCGAGCAACGATCCCTCAAAACCAGAAGTTCAATTTAGATTTACGGCTGAGCTAATCTCCGCTCCTTGATTGGCAGCGGAAGGCTACAAGGTATCGGCCCCGGAGAGGTTGCCCTTTCCCGCGATATGATATGCCTCGATGGCGAATCGGGGAGCCCGACCTCCAGGATTTGGTTGCTTTTCTTAAGACCCTCGATTAGCCTCCTTCCTTAAACGTAGCCCGTATCTGGAGTGCATTTGAAATGCTGACTTATATCCTCGTTGTAACCCTCGTCGCGCAGGCCCTTCTCGGCGGTTCGTTGATCGTTACGCTTTTAGTGCCGGGAATCCGCATCTGGCCTCCCCCAGGGAAAAAGTCATGGCAGTACGTATTCACCTGGGGGCTTACTTTTGTTTCCTTCGGAGGAATTCTGGCGTTAGGAATCCTTGACTGGAACAGCTTCCTGTTCGACCACTGGCTGCGGTTCCCGGTCGGAATCGCGCTCATTGCCTTTGGTTTGTACCTGGTGCTGTGGGCGATTAGAACGCTCGGCTCCGACGCCTCTCAGGGGCTGGGCGGCGGGCTGATCCGCGAGGGGCCCTACCGATGGACACGCAACCCGCAGTATGTGGCCGACCTCGCGATACTTGCGGGTTTCGCGGTTCTCTCTAATTCATTTCTGGCCTTGATCACCGGCGCGCTCGCTGCCGTTTGGTTCATCCTTGCCCCATTCACCGAGGAGCCTTGGCTCCGCGATCAGCTCGGGGAAGAGTACGAGCAGTATATGAACCAGGTACCCCGCTTCATTTCCATCGCAAAACGAGCGAAGTCCTAGCCCGAAGCTCGTCTGAGCGGTAGGGCTTCGGAAGGCGTGCTTCGAACCGCCGAAGCGAGCTGACCAGGAGCCTCGGACGAG
>JBGMQN010000055.1:4526-8478 GCA_048054495.1 Anaerolineales bacterium | reverse complement strand
TTCGAATCAAGATTGGCGGTCGGCTCATCGGCCAGGATCAGCGCCGGGTCGTTGACCAAAGCCCTGGCGATCGCCACCCGCTGCTTCTCCCCGCCAGAGAGCTTTTCCGGTAAGAAGTGAAGCCTATGGCTCAGATCCAATTCCACGAGGATGCTTTCTGCCTTGGCCTTGGCCTCGCGGCCGCTCAAGCCAGTAAGCTGGGCAACGATGGCCACGTTCTCCAGCACGGTGAGCGCGGACAGGAGATTGAAATCCTGGAAGATAAATCCAAAATGGCGTAATCGGATATCGGGCAAGCGGCTTTCCGCTAGCTCGCTGATGATCTGACCGTCAAGGTGAATCTCGCCCTCGGTTGGCGAGAGCAGTGCCCCAAGCATCATCAGGAGCGTGGTCTTACCCGAGCCGGAAGGGCCCATGATGAGCACGATCTCGCCCGGCTCCACAGAGAGCGACACCTCCCGCACTGCGGTCACTATGGTGTCGCCGGCCCCATACCGCTTCGTGATAGCCTCCACCTTGAGGGTTGGGAGATCGCCTGCACCTCGGCCGGTCGTCGAGCCTGATTGCCCGTAATTGTCGTTAGATTCCACAGCTACTACCTCCTAAATACCATCGCCGGATCCACCCGAGTGATCTGCCACACAGGAATCATGGCTGCCAACAGGGCGATAGCTGCCGCGGCCGTGGCCGCCTTGACCAGCGCACTCGGCAGAATCAGCATTTCGAGCTCGGGAACGCCGAGCGGGATTATTACAGTCAGGCCGAACGTCAGGCCGAGCGCGACGATGAGGCCCAGGCCGATGCTAATCACGGTCTGCCAGCCGACCGTGATGTAGAGGTGGGAATTCTTTGCCCCAAGCGCCTTGAGCATGCCGTACTCCGCTTTTCTTGAGAGTGTAGCAGTGTAGATCGTGAGTCCGGTCACGGCCACGCCGATGAGGAACCCAATGCCGTTCATTAGCGTCACAATGTCGGATCCCATGTCTTGAATGATCTGCGCCTCCTCAGCGGAGAACACATCTCTGGGCATGGCCGTTACGCCACTGACATTGGACTCGATCCGTTCCGCGACCGCTTCCGGCGAATCCTCTCCGGACACCGTAGCAAGCAGGTAGCTGATCGTCTCATCCGTCCCTCGCTGCCTGAAAAAATCCTCGAGGCCGATGAAGGCCACCGAATTTATCATGCTGGCGGTTCCTTTCGCAGTTCCCACCACATCGAACGACTGGCCCAATACATCGACTTGATCGCCCAGGCTTAAGCCGGCCTTTTTGGCCACGGTTTCATCGATTACGATCTCGCCCGCACCTGAAGTGGAGCGGCCCGATGCGAGCTCCCAGGCTCCGCCGAAATCCGCCTCCGGATCGACGCCGATGATGTAGGCCAGGAATTGCTGGTCGCCAACATCGATTACGTTGGTGAGGTATAGGATCGGGGTGGTGTCCAGGATGCCCTCGATCGACTGCACCTCTCCGAGAACAGAGGTCGGCAGGGAGGAGGAGGCCATGTGCATATTGCGCACGCCACTCTGGGCAACGAAGATGTCTGCTCCCGTGTTGTCGATATAGGCGGTCATTCGTCGTTCGGAGCCCGCCAGAATGCCGTCGAGTGAGAGGATCAGCATAAGAGCCAGCGCCACCCCTCCGACGGACACGATCAAACGCGTCGGAGACTGGAATAGGTTTCGGAATCCCAAGCGAAGCATGACTAGCTTGCCCTCCGGAATGCGGCCGCGGGCTCTAGCCGGGCGACAGAGCGCGCGGGCAGCAAGCCTGCCAGAAGCGCCATGGCCACCCCGCTTACAAACGCGATAACTATCGAACTCGGCTGCAGGACAATGAGAAACTCGGGTCTGAGTATCATGATCAGCCTAGCTAGTGCGGCGGCCAGGGCAATCCCGCCGAGCGAACCAAGACCCGCCGCCACTACGGCCTGGACAGCAACAAGCTTGTAGAGCAAACCGTTCCCCGAACCGATGGCCTTAAGCATCCCGTACTCGCGGAATCGTTCGATGGTCGCGGTGTAGATCACCAGCCCGACCACCAGCACGCCGACCAAGACCGCGATACCGGCCATCAGGCGGATCGGCGCGCTGAAGACCTCCACCAGAAGCTTCGTGTCGTTCTCAATGACTTCGGTCTTCGTAAGCGCCTCAACGCCATCGAGCTCTGCCAGGCGCTGCAGGAGCTGACCCTCATCGGTTCCTCCCTCGGCGGTTACCAGCAGCAGGCTGGTCGCCCCGGGCGCTAGCAGCAAGTCCTCGGCCGCCGATTTGGGGAGGAAGAAGAAGCTGGTCATCCATGAGGTCGTGCCATCGGAAAGGCCGACGATCTCGAATTCCTTTCCCATAACATCGAAGCGATCGCCAACCTCGAGCGAGTGCCGTTCTGCGAGCACGCGATCGAATACTATCTCGTCATCGGCTTCCGGTTCGCGCCCCGCATAGAGAATCCATGGTCCCCCTCGCTCGGCGGGAGGACCGGATCCCAAAGGGTAGCCGATCATGTAAGCCGGCTGCTTCAAACCGTGCAGATCCAGTATGACAAACTGGGAAAGCAGTGGCACGACGGCCTCCACGCCTTGTAAGTCGCGTGCCTCACGTTCTGCGTCTGCTGGCAGGAGTGAGGTTGCCCCCAGAAGATTCGTTACGCCTTGCTGGGCCACTACCATCGTGCCGGGGGAGTTTTCGAGGTAGGCGCCGACCTGGAGGTACAGTCCCGCAACGAATCCTTCCAGGATCAGCACCAACATGACGGCCAGCGCCACCCCGGTGATGCTGAGCAACAGCCGAAAGCGATCCTGGAGCAGATTGCGAAGCGCGATCAGGATTGACATGATCCGACCAAACGATAACTAGATCTATTACAAAGCATCAGATGCACCGCCCTCGATTTGACCAAGTTGGATCACCTACAGAAGCCAGTAGTCTACCAGCTCGATATCGGGCTGCTCGGCTAGCCGATCATCGAGCCAATGCTTGCGGTGGCACTGCGCGGCCACCAGCATACGCCGGCCAGGATCTCTGCGAGTGCCGTCGAGGATCTGCTGGTACATGGCGCGGGTCTCTCCGTTCCAAGCCTCCCGAGCAGAAGACTCCCAGAAAGCTTCTTCTAATTTGCAGATGATGTGGCAGAACGCGTCGTAGGCGCGCGCATTGATGGTACGAACGGTCGATCGCCGCTGAACAGCACGATGGAGGGAGTCAAGAGCGTGTACCATTCGACCTCGCACGCCTGATCTTTGGCTGAAATCGTGGTGTTCTCGGTGACTGACGGCCACCGGTATGATCACGATGTCGCTCGCAGCAGCCGCTGGCGCCAGAGTTTCCCTGATGGGCAAGGGAGCTCCATGGAAGTTCCCTTGATCCCACGCTTGGCGTGTTATTTCGAGACAGAGCAGATCAGGCTCGATCTCCAGCACGGTTCGCTTTAGAACGTCAAGATCGTAGGGAATGCATTCCTTATGTAAATCAGACATCAGCGCCAATACGCTCAGCCGTGTATTCATGGACAGCTAACGCTAGCACATCCGTTGGGCCTTCAATAGCGTGGAATCACCTGTCTCCGAACCAGCCATGCCGTAAGGCGACCAAAGCGGCTTCAGTCCGGGTGTTGACCCCGAGCTTGGCATAAATGCTCGCCAGGTGTCCTTCCACTGTTCGGACGCTTATGAACAGCGATTGGCCGATGCTCTTATTCGTTGCTCCCTGACAGAGCAGTTGGAGAACCTCCTTTTCGCGTGCAGAAAGCGCATCAAGGGAGGCCTCTACGGTGTCCAATTCGGGTGCATTGAGTTGCCGCAGAACAGCGATGGCGAGCTTGGCCGGCAGCACGAGTTCGCCTCGGCTAGCCTGACGCAGACTGGCGAGGAATTCCGATTGACCGGTGTCCCCGAGGATATACCCGTGGGCGTCTGCGCGCAGCCAATTGCCGATGGACCGTGGGTCTTCATC
>JBGMQN010000055.1:0-4426 GCA_048054495.1 Anaerolineales bacterium | reverse complement strand
CGAAGACCTACGGCCGTGGGAAGAAGAGTTTGGAGGCCGTGCGAGGCCTGGACTTGGCGGTCCGACGGGGGGAGATCTTCGGTCTGGTCGGGCCGGATGGGGCCGGAAAAACCACCACCATTCAAATGCTGTGCGGAATCCTCGCCCCAAGTTCGGGCCAGGCCAGCGTGGCCGGAGTGGATGTAGTTAACGACGCCCAGGCATTGGGGGGTGTCATCGGCTATATGTCGGAGGGGTTCACCCTCTATGGCTCACTCTCGGTGGAAGAAAACATCGATTTCTTTGCCGATTTGTATCGGGTCCCGCCTGAGACAGCAGCGGAGCGCAAGAAGCAACTGCTGCGCTTCGCCCGCCTCGAGCAGGCTCGCGGACGGCGAGCTGAGCACCTGTCGGGGGGGATGAAGAAGAAGCTGGCCCTGGCCTGCGCCCTGATCTACCGTCCACAAGTGCTTTTCCTGGATGAACCGACCACAGGTGTGGATCCCGTCTCCCGCCAGGACTTCTGGAAGATTCTGTCTGAATTCCTGGCCGAGGGCATCACCATCTTCGTTTCAACTCCCTACATGGATGAAGCCGAACGCTGCAATCGAGTGGCCTTGATGCGACGTGGGCAGATCATCGCCAGCGATACGCCTTCGGCGCTGAAAGAGATGATCTCTGGGGTGGCTGTGGAAATGACCGCAGAACCCCAGGCCCGCGCCGTGGCGCATCTCCGGCAGGTCCCCGGCGTGGACCAGGTGCAGGTGTTCGGCGAGCGACTGCACCTGCTGCTGCGGGATGGGCCCGACCTGGTGGACAAACTGCCTGCGCAGCTGGCGGAAGCCGGCGTGACCGTGGGGGAATTCAGGACTACGAGCCCCAGCCTGGAGGATGTCTTCATTGCGGCCATCGAGGACCAGCGAGCTGCAGAGGCCCCGCGCCGGCCGCCGGCGCCTATGCCTGAAAATGGCAATGGCCTGGCGAAGGCTCCGAGGTCCGGGAGCATCTCAGATGTCTCCAATGATCTCGCCGTCCGCGCCGAGGGGCTCACGCGTCGCTTCGACTCCTTCACTGCTGTGGACAATGTCAGCTTCGAGGTCCGCCGGGGCGAAATCTTCGGCTTCCTCGGGCCGAACGGGTCTGGCAAGACCACCACCATCCGCATGCTGTGCGGCCTGCTGGATCCCTCCGGGGGGTCTGCCATGGTGGCCGGTTTCGACGTCGGAAGCCAGCGGGTGGCCATGAAACCCTACATCGGCTACATGTCGCAGAAGTTTTCGATCTACAACGACCTGACCGTGGATGAAAACATCCGCTTTTTCGGCGAAGTCTACAACCTGCCGCAGGCTCGCCTGGCCAAGCGCCGGGCGTGGGTGCTGGAGATGGCCGGCCTGATCGGCAAGGAACACCTGCTGACGCGTGACCTCTCAGGGGGCTGGAAGCAGCGCCTGGCTCTGGGCTGCGCCATCCTGCACGAGCCGGAAATCGTGTTCCTGGATGAGCCCACAAGCGGCGTGGATCCAGTTTCGCGGCGGGAGTTCTGGGACTTGATCTTCGCCCTCTCTGTCCAGGGGGTGACGGTCTTCATCACCACCCACTACATGGATGAGGCCGAGCACTGCAACGAGCTGGGGCTGCTCTACCAGGGTCGGCTAATCGCTCGCGGCAGTCCCGCCCAGTTGCGCGCCAGTATGAAGACTGGTTCGCTCATTGAGGTCCCGGTGAGTGATCCACTGGCGGCGCTGACGCCCTTGGAGGGCCTGCCGGAGGTCATCCAAACCAGCATCTACGGCGATAAGTTGCACGTATTGGTGTGGGAGCCCGACGCCGGCACCCAGGCCATTGAGCGGGCCCTGGCTTCAAGCGACCTGACCAGCGGTCCGGCGCGTTTGGTGTCCATCTCGTTGGAGGACTTGTTCATGCTCCTCATCGAGAGGGAAGAAGCGGGCACTCCATTGAGGCAGAACGCATGAGCGGCATCATTCCCATCCTCAAGAAGGAATTCCGCGAAATCTGGCGCGATCCCTACGTGCTGGGCCTCGCTATCTTCCTGCCCTTGGTGTTGCTATTCCTGTTTGCCTATTCCTTCGATCTGGACGTGAAGAACATCCCGCTGGCTCTGGTGGACCTGGATAACAGCGCCGAAAGCCGCGCCTACGCCGACATGTTCGTCAACACCGGCAAGTTCGAGCTGAAATACCGGCCTGCCGACCCGGACGAGGCCATGCGCTTGCTGGACCAGGGGAGAGCCCAGGTAGCCATGCTGATCCCGGCCGGCTTCTCCCGCGCGCTTGCCGCGGGTGAGACAGCCGAAGTGCAGACGATGGTGGATGGTACCTTCCCCACCTCGGCTCGGCTGGTGCAGAGCTACGTAGATGGAGTCAATCAAGTCTTCACCAAGCGGCTGCTCGCGGAGCATTTTGATTCCCTGGGAGTGGGCGGAGGCCGGCTGTTAGCCCCGGCGGTGATGCCCGTCCCGCGGGTGCGCTACAACCCCGCTATGCTGAGCACCAATTTCCTGGTGCCTGGCTTGATCGGCGTGATCTTGCTGGCCTTCGCCCCGCTGCTGACGGCGCTGGCGATTGTGGGCGAGAAGGAGCGCGGCTCCATCCAACAGATCTTTATCTCGCCGGTGAGCCCGGCGGCTTTCATCGTCGGCAAGCTTATCCCTTACATGGTGCTCGCTTTCGTCGAGCTGGCGCTGGTGTTGTTGGCGGTGCAGTTCTGGTTCGAAGTGCCAATGGCCGGGAACATATGGCTCTTCCTGCTTGCCACGATACCGTACGTGATCGGCGCGGTGGCGATCGGCTTGCTGGTCAGTACCATCACCAGCAGCCAGTTGGCCGCCATGCTGTTGGCCCTTGTGCTCACATTCATGCCCGCGTTCCTCTTTTCCGGCTTCATGTTCCCCATTTTCACCATGCCCCGGCTGTTCCAGTTCTACTCCTACTTTTTCCCGGCGCGTTTCTTCACCGAGATCACCTACGGTGTGTACCTCAAAGGCGTGGGTCTGGAGGTCTGGTTGGGGCAATTGATCCTGCTCGTGGCCTACACCGCGGCGGTGGTGGCCCTGGCGTCGCTGCGCTTCAAGAAGAAGGTGGGCTGAGATGAACCGTCGTTTGGCAGGCTTGATGCGCAAGGAGTTCATCCAGTTCTTCCGCGACAAGGTGTTGGTGATCCTCATCCTGTATACCTTCGTCGAGATCGCCATCTGTGGCTGGGCGCTGACGCTGGAAGTGCGAAACATGCCGACTGCGGTGTACGACGGCGACCGCTCCGCAGAAAGCCGGGCGCTGATCGAATCCTTCGCTCGCCTGGACAGCTTCACCCTGGTCGAACGGGTGGAGGACCCGGCGGAGATAGACCGGCTGATGGACGCGGGGAAAGTGCAGTTCGGATTGGTCATCCCGGCCGACTTCAGCCGGAATCTCAAAGCCGGGACGCCCACCGATGTGCAGCTCTTGCTGGACGGCTCCAACAGCAGCATCGCCGGGCAGGCGATGGTCGACGCCAACGGCTTGCTGATGGATTACAACGGCCAGGTGGCGCTGGAACGAGTAGAGCGCAGCGGCCAGGCCGGGCACGGCTTCCTTCCGCAGGTGAAGAACCTCGTGCGCATCCTGTACATGCCGCAGTTGAAGTACGTGCACTTCATCATGCTGACCATGTTGGCCATTACGGTGCTGTTGCTGGGTGTGCTGGTCCCTGCAGCGGGAATCGTGCGCGAGAAGCAAGCGGGTACCTTTGAGCAGTTGATGATCACTCCCATCACCGGGCCCGAGTTGATCGCGGCCAAGATCATACCCATGATCCTGGTCAAGCTGGCTGGGTTGACCATCGGGGTGGTCATGTCGATGTGGATCTTCGGTGTGCCACTGCGCGGCAGCCTGCTGCTCTTCTACGGCATCTCGGTGCTTATGTTCCTGAGCAGCAGCGGCATCGGTGTGCTGATGGGGACCTACGCTCAGAACATGCAGCAGACGCTCTTGATGGCTTTCTTCCTCCTGTTCCCGCTGGCTTTTCTTTCCGGGACCATGGTGCCGATCAGCAACATGCCGCCCTTTTTGAGGTGGCTTACCTACCTCAGCCCACTGCGCTACTACGTGGAAGCCACGCTGGGGGTCTTTCTCAAGGGCGTCGGCCTGGAGGTCCTGTGGCCCCAGGTGCTGGCGCTGGCTATTTTTGGGCTGGTGCTCCTGGGCATCAGCACGCTGCGTTTCCGAAAGAGCTTAGCCTGAGAGTCGCAGCTCCGTGCACTCCATTCCCGGAGTATGCGCGAGCGAATGAAGGAGCAGGCCATGAAAAGAAGAAATCTCGTCATCAGCATCATTGTCATCCTCGCGCTCGCCGCGGGCGGCCTCTGGTGGTGGCAATCGCAAGCCACGACCGCCTCCGCCGATACGGGTCTTGAAGCGACCGGTGTGATCGAGGCGCGCACGCTGACTGT
>JBGMQN010000018.1:1750-24500 GCA_048054495.1 Anaerolineales bacterium | reverse complement strand
GTTCAATTCCGGCTCTCGGCACCTGCGACTGACCTGAACACCCCAAAATGGGGTGTTCATTCATTCTGCCCCCAGCCGCGAAATATACGCATTAATACCGATACGTTTTGGCGGCCTCATAAATAAGCTAGGGGTCCGGTGATGCGGTAATTGGGAGATGAGAAAATGAAGAATCCGGTTGTGCATTTTGAGGTGGTTGCCAAGGACGGCGAGGCGGCCCAGGAGTTTTACACCAAGCTGTTTGGTTGGGAGCTCAATATCGACAATGCTATGAATTACGGGCTGATCGCGGCCCCCGAAAGCGGTGGAATCGGCGGGGGAATCGGCCCAACTCCAGATGGGTTTCCCGGGCATGTCACATTCTATGTCGAAGTCGACGACCTTCAGGCGTACTTGGACAAGGCCGAAAACCTGGGTGGCAAGACCATCATGCCTCCAATGGATACTCCCGGGCAGGTATCCGTGGCCCTATTTGCAGATCAAGAAGGAAATACGGTCGGGCTGTTAAAGGGAAAAATGTAGACCCTATCCACCAGGCCGGCTCACAAATGAAAGGGGACCCGAGCGGTCTCCTTTTTTGTTTGTCGAAGCGATGCAGGGGCGACGTTCCGGGGCCGCCCCGAGTAGCTTGCTTTGGCCCGCCGAGCGCGCGGATGACTGGTTCTGGCCCCAGCTGGTGCGGTTGGTCACTTGGTCGCACGCCCCGTGGCGATAGTCGTGGCCAGCCACATCCGGATTTGTGAGTTTCAGGTGATTGTGGGGATTAACAGGTCAAGCTAGTGTGGGTACATGCCGGCCGCCAAAGCCCCCATCGACATCAGTGCGCCACAGTTGACATGGCAGCAACTCAAGGGCTGGATCAATACAAATGCCTGGGGTCTGCTCGAGTTTGCTAAGGCGGGATTCTCTGAGAGAGGAAGGGGGATGATCATACTCGCCGGCTCTCCTCGATTCCAGGCCTCTGACGCGACGATCAAATGCCGCTATATTATGCCCGAGGAGATAGCCGACATTGACAATGAGGCCCTGGATCTTGCGCATCAGCTAGCGGCAAAGTATGACCCAGAGACTGAGTTTGTTGTGGTGACGATCGATGCCTCAAATCACGTTACCTCGGCCCTGGTTGCGGTCGATCTTCCTACTTATGAGATCGTGCACTGACCGCATTCTATGGCGCCCTTGGACAGGCAATTTAGACCGACAGCACGCGATCAGGCTCCCCGCTTCTGACCACCTCTCGCAGCGCATCGATCGCACGCAGCTCTCCCTCGCGGTCCCTGTAGTACCAGTGCTCCCACCCATTGCACGGGCTCCCACCGCTGAGATGGCTGCCCGCCTGGTGGATTGAGCCCTCGAAGCCGTTGATCCGCAGCCGGCCATCCGGCTTAACTTTGGCGCTTACCGATCGGTCTCTACGAAAGTAAAGCTCCTCCCCCGGTCTGAGCAGGCCCGCTTCCAGCAGCTTTCCGAATGGCACGCGCGGCGGGCGCTCGGGAACCACATTTAGCACCTCCGGCTCGATCGGCTCCGGCGTAACTCCCTCGATCCGCTTCCGTGCTAGATGCACATAGCGAGCTTCTTTCTCGATTCCAATCCAATGTCGACCGAGGCGCTTGGCTACGGCACCCGTCGTACCCGTACCGAAGAAGGGATCGAGCACGACATCGCCGGGATCAGTGGAGGCGAGCAGCACTCGATACAGTAAGGCTTCCGGCTTCTGAGTTGCATGGGCTTTCTTGCCGTTGAGCTTGATTCGTTCCGACCCCGTGCACAGAGGAAGGTACCAATCGCTGCGCATCTGCTTCCCGCCGTTCAAGCTTTTCATGGCGTGATGATTGAATGAATAGCGAGCCTTCTTCGTCTTGCTGGCCCAGATCAGGATCTCGTGCGCATTCGTGAAGCGCGTACCCCGAAAATTCGGCATCGGGTTGGCTTTTATCCACAGTACATCATTGAGGATCCAAAAGCCCAGGTCTTGCAGAATCGCACCCACGCGGTAAATGTTGTGATAGGTGCCGATGACCCACAATCCGCCGTCGTCGCGCAACAAGCGACGGCAGGCCAGGAGCCATGCCCGCGTAAAGTCATCGTACTGCCGGAAGCCTTCGAAGCGGTCCCATTCCTCATCGACTCCCTCAACCCGCGTCATGTTCGGGCGGAAGAGCTCCTGCGAGAGCTGTAAGTTGTAAGGCGGATCGGCAAAAACTAGATCTACCGATGCGCCAGGCAGGCTCTCCATGATCTCAAGAGAATCACCTTGCAGTATTTGGTCGATAAATTCATCCGACATATCGCCTTCCCTTGCGATATTGGACCCCGGTCTATCGGGTCAGTGGTCTTCGATCGTGCTTATTGCTCGCGCCAATTCCCGGCCTCAGAATGATCGGTTGCTTGCGAACCTGGCGGGTCTACGATTCATGATGCGTCATACTTGTTCAAGCCTACAGCGTGCCTCCGTTCGCTCCCCTCCAACTGCTCCCGCAGCACCGCATTGGCTATGCGCAGTCAGGCTGGCTCCGTCACCTAGGAGTCTGGTGAAGGTAGCTCACCCACTGCGACCCATTTCTCTCCCTGTCTTTCGTAGCAGTCGGAATAGATGGCATCCTGAATCGCTTGCTCACTGCGGATCATCAGAAAGCGAGCCGTGGTACGAATGCAGACCGCGCCCGAGGATTCGCTGCCCGCGATGATGCGGGTCGTGGAAAGTGCCATTCCCTGGTTGACGGGTTCTCGGATCAGCCATAGGCGCAGCTCGCCCAGATCGCCCTTGCTGAATCTCGCCTCACCCCGGAGCGCGATCGAAAGAATGATAAGCAGCAGACCGGCCGCCAAGACCGCGACCAGCAGCGTCGAGGTGCATCCAACAGCAGGCGAGACCCCACCGGCTCTGCCTCGAGACTCCGCGCCTTCCGTTGCATCGGGATCTGACAACTACGGCCTCCTCGCCAAGTCTACTCGGCACGGCCGCGAGGGCAACCGCCTGCTTGACTCACCCCTTCCTTCACGGTATCCTCGACCGGCCGCGGGTGTAGTTCAGTGGTAGAACGTCTCCTTGCCAAGGAGAAGGTCGTGGGTTCGAATCCCATCGCCCGCTCTCAGGCCGTTACGCGATCGCCCTGCCGACCGGCAGGCGATTTCGCGTAGCTGCGTGGCGACGTAGCCAAGTGGTAAGGCAGGGGTCTGCAAAACCCTTATTCGCGGGTTCGATTCCCGCCGTCGCCTCTTAACTAAGGCTCCACTTCGCGAAGCGACAAAGGGTCTCTGGAAAGGAGGGAGATCCATAGTCGCTTCCTTTGATTCCGACCAACAGTCCTGGGAACGAAAGACTTCCAGGGTTCTTGGACTCTCGCCGCTTCCCAGGCAATACCTAGCAATGCTAGGCAATGGCAGACGTTAGACAGATCCCTTATCTGCGGTAGAGCTCGGTGATGCTTTATCGGGATATGCTTGGGGTGAAAACTGTGGCTATAGTGATCACGGCGGGTAGTCGTAGTTCGCCTTGTATTCCTCCGACCCAGGATGGCAGCTTGCCCAGCAGGTCCCTTTTTCATCAGATACCCCGGCCGCAGTCCACCCATTGACGAACGCCCCGTTCATGAAGCGCGTTCCAAGTGGCGTCTCGCCGGAACTACCCAGGCCGAGATTGGTGCCATGGAGTGCGCCCTGGCCGCTTCCGCCATGGCAGTTCATGCACCAGATGCCCAGCGGAGTACTGCCCCACCCGCCCGAGATCTCGGTATGGTCAAGTTCCTTCGGGTGCGAGAAGCGACTGTATTCTTGATTAGCCGGCTCCATCAGGTCCGCGTCTCCGTAGACATCACGGCGATGGCAGTTATAGCAGAAGACTGCTGCCGTCCCTTGTCCGGTTTCATTGCTACGGAGCAGCCAGGCCCGGGCGGAGCCATGCGGACCCTTGGGATCACCAGGATTCGCATTCCCGTGGCAGTCGCTGCAGGCGACCGTACTCTGCGGTCCCCATAACGATGTAAAGGTGAGCGCGAAGTTCGGATTGGCTGCCCCGGGTTGATTTCTGCCCACTCCCTCAACCGCGTGATGGGATTGATTGCTGGGATTGAACTCCACAGACACATCGGTCCCCGCCCCCGGCGAGCTCCATGACGAGTGGCACTTGAAACAAAGCTGATATTCATACGTGAGGTTGTAGACGATGCTGTAGCCTGGGACGGCTCCTGCCGGCCCATTGTTCACGTCGATTCCCCAGGCGCCTTGCAGCACACTACCCGCATAGTTGCTGCCCACCGGATGTAAGCCGCCGGCAGAATTGTGCGGATCGTGGCAATCCTCGCACTCTACATGTCGATACGCTCCTCGAAAGCGCTGAGGATCGCCTTCGTTTGTGATGTGTAGGCCGGCGCTTCCCTGAATTGAGTGTCGATAAGACTCGAGGAAGGAGCCTGACAGGTCGGTCGAAGCGCCCGTTCCGTTATGGCAGGTCAAGCACACGGCCTCCTCGGGCCAGGATTGGCGGAGCTCCCAACCCTGTGCGGTGTGCACTCGATGACAAGCAGCGCAGGAATCTGTCGTAGAGGAATAAGGTATTCCGCCATTGTGCGCGGGCGCCCCGGGAAGAGGTTGCAACGGGTGCGCAGGACCAAGGACCATAGCCGCAAGCGTCGGGGTGGAGGTCGGTGTCACAAGCGGTGCAAGCAGCGCGAACTCGGTCAGATGGTCCACCATAACCACGACTTGGTTGTTATCGGTGTCCAACAAACATCCTTCGCATGGCAGCAGCCCCACCCATGTCACCCCATCCCAGTAGTGCAGGTTCAGCGTCCCTTCATCCGCAATCCCAGCCGATAGCCAATCGGTCTCCGCGTAGGTCAGCGCGATACGAAGTGGGCTCGCAAAGTTATTGACCGGTACACCTTCAGAATCCACGGCATTCAGGCTAAATGCGCGCCCGGCGAATGCAAAGCCTGTGATCGCGGCGGAGGGCGAATCCATTTCTACGTAGGTGAAGTAGGTCAGTGTGGGCACCAGCCCGGCGGGGAAGGTGATCTCTCCCCAGCCGTTGGGCAGGGGCAGTGTAGCCGGATCATCCGGCCCGACCGCGATCTGGGCCTGTGACTGAGGGGTTGAGGTCGATGTCTGCGTTGCAGTTAGCGTTCCCGTGGGCGATGGTGTGGCGGAAGACGTGGGCGACATCGAGACCGTCGCGGTCGGGGTAAGTGTACCTGTAGCCGAGGGCGAGGCGGTCAGGGTGGCGCCCGGCACAGCGCTGGGGGAAGGTGTTTCGCTCGCTCCGGTTCCAGGCGTTTGCGTTGGCGTCATTGAAGAAGGAGGAGTCGGAGATTCAGTCAAAACAGTGGTCTCCGTCGGAGAGGATCCAAGCGTGGGGGACGAAGTCAAAAGGGGCGCCGCACTTTCGGTGGCAGAAGGCCCCGTAAGCGTACTGGATGTGGCGACTTCAGTTGGTGTCGCCGAGGGTGTGGCTGAAAGGGTAGGGGTGCTCGAAGCGGCAGGATTTAGAACTGGCTCCCCAGGAGCTGCCAATGCCGGTCTGGGCTCACGGCCTGCAAGGAGCCCGAGTGCAATCCAGGCGAGAATCACAACCCAGGTCGCCCGAATGCAGATCCGGTGACCCGCCACCTGGCGCCCGTGTAGTTGAGGGCTTCTTGAGCCTTCAGCGCCCGGCCTAATCACCTAATTCCTCGTCTCAACCATGGCATAGTTCCGCCCGATTCATCGCAAGCGGCCCCAACGACCGTGCTTAGGCCAGGAGCCGCTTGAATGCGTTGCGCGTGATGCCCGTGATCTAAGAGTCAGGCACGTGGCACATTGTGCAATCCGTGCGGCCCTCCAATTCATGTGGAATCACCGGAACAGGAATGGACTCCTCGTGACACACGCCACATATCGCCTCCGTCCGATCGGCATGGCTTGAGGGCAGCGCGCCGATGGCTTCACCAGAGTGGCAAGCAGTACAGACGGGTCTGCCTTCCAAAGTATGTGGGGCAGCAGGAACTTCATCCGTGCTTTCGTGACACACCTGGCACGTAGCATCGGTGCGCCCTTCATGCGTCCGCGGCAATCCGCCAGCCAGCGAGCCAGAGGTGTGACAGGTGGAGCAGGATTCCCGGCCTTCCGCGCGGTGGGCGATCAGCGGAGGGCTGACGCGCGTAGGATCGTGACACGCATCACACATTTCGTCTGTGCGTCCGGCATGTGTGGAGGGTAGCGCGACCAACGCATCCGCTGCGTGACATTGGGAGCACTCTTCACGACCCGCGACCCGATGGCCGATCAGCGGCGGCGTCACCCTCGATGCGTCGTGGCACAGGCTACAGGTTTCATCGGTGCGATCTTCATGAGAGGCCGGAAGCTCTATGAGTGCCCCGGGAGCATGGCAATCCGAGCAGCTTTCGCGTCCTCGACTCGGGTGAGCCATGGTTGGAGGTGCGACTTCGGTCTCGTGGCACACCCGGCACATGGGATCGGTGCGAGCCTCATGGCTGATCGGAAGGGCCATCGCACCGCCTTCGGCGTGACAGTCGGAGCAGCTCTCCTTGCCTCGAGTCTGGTGTGCAATGGACGGAACGGGCGCCTCGGAAGCCGAATGACACATCGTACAGATTTGGTCAGACCGGCCTGCATGGCTCTGAGGCGGTGGCGCCATGCTCCGATCGGCGTGACATGTGCTACAGCTCGTTCTCCCGGAAATGCGGTGAACGATAAGTGGCGGACCACCCGGAAAGGGGACGTGGCAAGTCTGGCAAGCTTCTGGGCTGTATTGCTCATGATTGGCTGGGACCGGCCACAACACCAGTGGGCCGTGGCATCCGAGGCAATCCTCTCGCCCTTCTGTGGTGTGTGGGATGAAAGGAGCTCCGGCTATGGGCGTCCTGACCACCGTTGGGGTGGTTTCAACGCTTACTTCCGCCGGCTGGGAAGGATCGATGGTGGAGGTCGCAGGCGAATCACCCTCCCCGGCTGCATCGCAGCTCGTCGCCAACAGCAGAAGGGCCAGGCCAACAGCCGAGGCGCGGAAGAGGGGAGAGCGAAGGAACTGGATCAGGCCGGAGTCCCGCGTGAGTTCCACCTTCTTAGAAAATGAATCCATAGAATAAGTGCGCTTCAAGGCAGGGTTCCGCTAGTGTCTGGTGCCACCTCCCGATGGCCGCCCTAGCGCGTGCCTCTGGTGCCCCAGGGATTGAACCCTGCTGGGGGCGGCAACGGACCGCCCCCAGCAATAAGCCCCCGTATCTAGGGTGAGGGATGGCACTGAACGCAAGTACCGCGGTTGTTCACGGACAGCAGGCGGCTGTCTGAGTTGCCGCCACCCGCCGTGCCGTCCGGCCATTCCACCGCGCCGGAGAAGGTCGCCATCGTGGCCGACGTGCCGTGGGCCACGTGGCAGTTCAGGCAGGACTTGTTATCCGTCCTATGGCGGTAGGCAAAGATGGCGTCCCCTGAATCACCGGTGTCATTGGACAAGTACCGGGTGTGACACTGCGAGCACCAGCTGCTGATGTCTGCAGCTGCGAGGTAGCTCGTATCGCGATAGCCGCTGGCTTGGTAGGTGATCGTGTAGTTCTTGGTACCCTCGTCGGGAACATTCACGTCAGCACCTGCCCCGGAGTTCTTGGGTCTGGGCCGCAGGATGCGGTAGTTGTCTCCACCGCTGATGCCGTGCGGATTGTGGCAGCTGCCGCATTCCAGAGTCGCCACGGCTGTGCCTGGGCCTGAGTCTATGGCCCCGTTGCCCCAGATCGTTCCAGACGCTCCAACGTCATGTTTGGAAGTGACCAAAGCGCTGCCAATCCCGGTCATCCCCGGATCCATGAGCGCGGCAGCAAATCCTCCGCCTCGCAAGCCGTCGCCCACAGATCCATAGATCCCTCCGGAACCGCGAAGCTCGTAAACACCATCCTCGACGTTCGTGTCCGCCCCCGTTGCGGCGGTACCGTGGCAGGAGTAGCAGAGCGCCTGCTGGGACGTCTCGGTCAGCAGATCCGGCGCCTGCCCGCGGTGGACTCTGTGACAGCCGGCGCAGGCGTCCGTGGTGCTGGTGAAATCACCCTCGTGGGGCCCTCCGTCTGCCTCCGCCGTCCCAGCAGCGAGCATAGCAAATGCCGCCGCGAGCATCAACGAAAGCAAGACTAACATTCTCCTCATAAATCCTCTCCTTTCAATAGAAGGATTTTTTGTACCCTTCTTCGATAGACGATCATGATTTATTCAGTTGTTCCTCCCTTCCCCCATGAGCTAGACCGAGTCCGCAGCCTTCTATGCTCTGTGGAATGCGGCCTCTACCGCATATGGACCAATACTTAGAATATTTCGCTGTCATCCGTCGTCAGGCTCCTGAGTCGCCGTCCCCGACCTCTCCAGCCCCGGAGCCAAGGCATGACAGCCCAAACAGATAACCTGGCTCCTCGTGGCATGATCCGGCGGGAGGGCGGGGCTGCCCACGGCGATCAGCGTGTGGCAGGCCAAGCATTCCTCCCGTTGCTTCAGCGTGTGCAGGATCACAGGCGGCAGGGGCGGCGGATCCGGCGGAGGCGGAGTTGCGGTCGGTGCAACGGTCGAAGTAGGCAAGACTGTCGTAATGAGAGTTGGCGTGGGCGATGGTGTGGCCGAAGCGCATGCCGCAAGAATCAGCCCACATGCGATCAATGCGCAGATGCAGATCATGGATCGGCTCACGTTCGCTTCCTAATTTCATTCGCTCGCTCTTCTAAACTCAGTACGACCACACCTGCACTCGGTGGTTTTCTCGATCCGCTATGTAGATTCGGCCGGTCTCATCGACGGCGATGTCGTTGGGAAAATTGAATTGCCCGTCTCCGAATCCCACTTCTCCGAAATTGAACAAGTAGCGCAGTTCGTCCGAATACAGGCCATAGGTGTGGATCGTTTGCCCGACGGCGTCCACGACGTACAGACGGCTATCGCTGTCGATCCAGACGCCTCGAGGGAGGCCCATGGCCGTCTGCACGGTTTGGAGCTGGCCTTCATCATCGAAGACTTGCAGACGACCGTTATTCCCATCCGCGATATAAATGCTTCCCTGGTCATCTTCAGCAATCCCATTCGGAAACCAGAATTGCCCGGGATCTTTTCCTTCCCCTCCGAGCATCATCTTCAAGGCGCCTGTCCCATCAAATACATAGGCTTGGTGTTTGGTCACCTCTGTCACTAAGAAGTCATCGCCACGGAAGCCGATACCCAGCGGCGACCAGTTTGCGTTCCCTCCAGGCGGCGGGAAATCCTCAATATAGTTGCCGCCGGCATCGAAGATGTGGATGGCATGCTGCCGACGGTCGCTGACGAATACCCTTCCATCAGGGGCCAGCGCGAGATAGACGGGCGCCCGCTCGAGAGATGTCGTGCCGGGTGAGGTGAAGGAGAACTGAAAGTTGCCATCCCGGTCGAAAGCCTTGATCAATCGATCTCCCCCATTTTCGGCCACATAGATGCGATCGCCTCCGGGCGTGACCGCGACGCCGACAGGGGTCTGGACACCGTAAATGGAGAACAGGTAGTGAGGACGCAGCGCTCCCGCAATCGCTGGAGCCGGCGGCAGGATGGCCGTCAGTGGTTTTCGATTGATGAGATAGGAGATCCCTGCGCTGCTCACGCAGAGAAGGAGCAGCAGCAGAAGCGCCAGGAGAGCCCATCGGCCGCGTTTCCGAGGATCGGTCTCGTCCCAACTCGCACGGTACTCGTGGAAGCGACCGCGGACAGCAGCGAGCCATTGCCGTGGCGGACCTTCGACATCAGGCCAATGAAGGCGCAAATCCTGAAGACGATCTTTTCCAGCCGCGAGCCATTGCCGCGGCGGTCCTTCGTCATCCAGCCAATGAGGGCGGTAATCCTGAAGACGGTCTTTTACAGCGGCGAACCACTGCCGTGGCGCGCCTTCGGCGTCAAGCCAGCGAACGCGCAAGTCGTGGAGCCAACTTTTCACGGCATCGAGCCGCTTTCTAGCAGCGGTCATGGGGCTTCGGTGCTGCCTCCCAGCCGCCCCAAAATATGTTGGGCAGCGAAGCTATCGGGCTCGAATTGCAGGTACTGCTCCAAGGTAGCCACCGCCTGCTCTTTTTTCCCAAGCTTTTCATACGCCAGCCCCAGGCCAAGATAGGGGGGCGCAAACTCGGGCGAAGATTGAATCACTTGCTCCAACTGGTCAGCGGCCCCCCAGTAGTCGGCGCGGCCATAGGCCACCATGGCTTCGGCATAGGCTGCTTCGTCGCGCATTTCAAGCGCCTGATAGCTCACAAGCAAGCCTTCATAGGCTTCTATGAAGTTTGGACCGAAGCGCAGCGCTTCCGTTAGCTGCTCAACTGCAGCCGCATGATCGCCCAGCGCCTGATAGACGAGTGCCAGGGAATATCGCGCGTCGGCGTCCGTCCGATCGACAATCAGCGCCAATTGATAGGCTTCGGCGGCGCTTTCATACTCACCTTTCTGAGTGTAAAGCTCACCCAACTGGTAGTGAACCAGGTTCATACGCGTATCTATGGCGGCAAATTCACTATGCCGGTTGAGCTCCGCAACTCGGCTCAATTGAGCAATGGCCTGATCGATATCTCCCACGGACCTATAGGCCTGGCCCAGCAGGATCAGCGCACCTTGATGATCGGCTTGAAGCCTTAAAGCCTGCTCACCCTGCTCAACGGCCTGATCCACCTGCCCCTTCTCCAAATACCACTGCGCAACCGCAACTCTCAGGTCCGGATCTGAAGGATTCTGCTGAACCAGTTCCTCCAAGTGGCTCGAGCGCCGCTCAATCAGTGATTCGTCGGCATGGAGATACCGGTCCTGGATGTAGTAAACGCCGAATCCAATCGCCGCAACCACCAACAGGATTGCCACCGCCCAAATTGCACGGTCGATCCACCGCTGATCAGGTGCCTTGGCTTGGTGACCGTCTGCCGCTGTCATTCGCAACCTTTCCTGAACTCGATCTGACCTTGCTCCGATAGTGTCTTACAAGAACTCCGCTGGCCTCGGGACAGAGGTATGTGCCGCCTTCTGCGACGGCAAGGACCGCTTCCACAAGCTCTTCAGCACCGTCTCGGCTGCACAAGTAGCCACAGACCCCTTCCCGAAGGACGCTCTGAATGAGCGGTTCGTCTCGCCTGTGGCTTACCGCGATCAGGCTAAGTTCCGGCAGCTCGCTTCCTAGCCGGGCCAATAACTCCAACGACAGGCTCTTAGGTTCGGGCATGTCGAAAACCAAGATCCGCGCGCGTGATTTCTGCGCCGCTCTGATGGCTTCAGTTCCGGCATTCGACGTGCCAACGACATCCACTTCAGGGCGAGCTGAGAGGAGGGCCTCAATGCCCTCACGAATCAACCTAGAATCGCTCGCAATAGCGACCTTGATCTCGCTCATCCCCCTCAAGATCCTCGGGTAACGCAGCCGTGCGCAGCCCGGATTCAATGGCAGCTTGCGCCATTTTTCACTATACCGATGAAGGGATTCTTTGAGAATAAGGTGAACACCCTACATCTTCAGGAGAATTCTGTGCAGGGTGTGGGTCGCCAGGTTATGGGATTGGGTCCGCATTCGCCGCTGGAGAAAGGCTGCGGCCGATGCGGGGCTGACAATCGGTGCTCAACTCTGGGCGGGGTCCAGCAATCCACGACGCATAGCGAAGCGGGTAACCTGTGAAACGTTGTGAAGTTCGAGCTTTTTCATCATTCGGGTTCGGTGGACATCCACCGTCTTGGGACTTATGTGCAGAATATTGGCAATCTCTCTATTGCTGTGACCTTCGGCCACGAGGATGAGGACTTCTATTTCGCGAGCAGTGAGAGTTTCATAGGCATCCGCTCCACGCGCCTCCGATACATAGGCATTCATCATCAATTTCGCGACCGGGGGATAGAGGTATGCCTCTCCGCGGCAAACAGCCCGGATGGCTTTGATGAGCTCGCTGTCCGCTGCCTGTTTGAGCACATAGCCAGAAGCACCTGCTTCAAGAAGCGGCTGTACGTACTCTTTGTTGCCATACTGAGTCAGGATAAGAATCTTCGTCTCAGGACACTGCTCACTGATGTAGCGCGTTGCCACGAGCCCATTCATGCCCGGCATGGCCACATCCATCAACACTACCTCCGGCTGCTGCCTCCGCACCAACTGGATGGCTTCCTCTCCGCCACCTGCTTCGCCAACAACCTCAATGTCAGGATAGGTCGCGAGCAGGGCTCGCAGACCAGATCGCAGTATGGCGTGGTCATCAACGAGCAAAACGCTAATCTTCGACATCAGGCTCCACGACTTCCTGCACAGGCACCTCAAACAGCACGCGGGTGCCTCTACCAGGGAGGGACTCCATGGCTATTTTCCCTCCCATCAAGGATATGCGCTCCATCATTCCGAGGATGCCAAAATGATTCTCCGGATCCTCCCCGCTCGTTATCTTCTCTACATCAAAGCCCCGACCATCATCCTCTACAACAACCTTCAGCATGCTCGGCATCCATTCCAAGCGGATCAGAGTCTCGGTGGCGTTTGCGTGCCGAACGATATTATTCACAGCTTCCTGAATGATTCGAAACACCGCCGTTTCCAGAAGCGGGGCCAGTCGGCGTTCTGCGCCGCGCACTTCAAACTCCACATCGACGCCCATCTTCTCCAGGCAATCCTGCGCATACCAACGCAAAGCTGGTATCAAGCCATAGTCATCCAGCAAGCGTGGCCGCAAATCAAGCACAATGCGATTAACTCCCTCTAGGATCTCGACCGCCAAACCCTTCGTGGTCTGCAGCTGCTGATTCACTTCCGAATCCGAGCTTAGACGTCCGAATGCACCCAGGGTGACGATCATATTTGCCAGCGCCTGGCTTGTCTCATCGTGGAGCTCGCGCGCCACTCTCCTTCGCTCGTCCTCTTGTGCACTGATAAGCAAGCCAAGCAACCGATCGCGCGTCTGGCACAGCTTCTCAAGCTCGGACGTGCGCGCACGTACCTGCGCGTCCAATTCCTCATTCCAGCGCCTTTGCTTCTCCAGGCTCGATTGCAGACGCGCGCGCATGTGTTCAAAGCTCACAGCCAATGCTTCAATATCAGAAGCACCCTTGACGTCGACTGGATTGTCGATATGGCCCGCAGCCATGGTCTCGGCTACCTGCTTCAAGGTCTGCAACGGAGCGAAAACCGTCCTCAGGTGGAATCTGGCCAGAACTAGAGCCAAACCCGCCAGGATGACGCCAAGCACCGCCACTCGAACGATCACATCTTTGATGGCCGCCTGGCTTTCTGACAGAGGCTGAAGCAGACCCGCTTGAAGCGAGAGCTCCTCCGGGCTTGCGAGCGCAGCCATCAGCAACAGGTAGGGCTCGTTGCCAAGCCGAACCTCACGAAACTCCGACTCTCCCACCGAGGATTCAGGAAGGTCGTCAGTAGCGAAGAATTCGGTTTGGTCGGCAGGATCAAGCGAAGTCACCCCCAGTTCCTCACTGCTGAGCACCACTTCGCTTCCAAGCGCCTCACTCAGTCTATTAACGTAAGCATGATCAAGCTCCCGGGCCACAAGGACCACAGCTTCGATTCTCCCATCAGGCCCAACCCGTGGCGCTGCCCCCGCCAACCAAAGCCTATTGTCCGCCACTATGAAGCGGCTGAGCATTTGACCCTCCCAGGCCTGCTGGACGAGCTGCTGACTCGCCGCGGAGTTGAGCTCTAGACCGCCGGCAGGCGAGCCCTCGGTGACTTCTCCATCACCGGTAATGACATAGGAAGCCCCTAATTCGTGGGTCTCACCTACGATCGCCGCCAGGCTCGCCGCGCGGCTGTCATCCGTCAACTGCAGATCGTCGCCCACTCCAACCAGTCCGGCGAGCGTTTGCGCTTCAGCCCGCATGTAGTAGGCCTCATAGGCAAGCATCTCATTAAGGCTGGTAACGTCCCGCCGAAGCTCGTCCTCACTGGCTGCCCTCATATGCTGAGAGATCGTGGTACTGACAAGGATGACAAAACCGACGACGACCGTGGCCGCGACTGCGATGAGAAGCAGGAAGATCCTAGCTGCGGTACCTAGACGAGCGCGGGACGCAGGGGCACTATCTTTCGAGGAGGCTGATGCATTTTTGACCTTGATGAATCGAGTATTCATTGACGTGGTTCATGCGCCCTGCGCAGTATAGCGGTCCACCTGCCGACAGCGAAATGAACGTTTCTCATTCCCCGAGCTGCCGATTATCCCAATATCGGCGATCGTCAGGTCGGCCGCCTATAGATGACCTGGCGATCCGAGGCAACTGAACTGAAGGAGAACCCCTATGAAATTCTTGAAAAGCAGGGTTGTGTATGAATCCGGCCCACACATTGACGCGAACAGCAAACTGACGTAATATCTACGCAAGCGTTTGCGTTCTCCATATTGAGACGTGGGACGCTCCCCTCTATGTCGACCCTGCAAGAGATAGCCGACCGAGTCGGCGTTTCGGTCGCTACCGTATCTCGGGCTCTTAATGACAAGCCAGGAGTAGGTGCTGATACTCGTCAGCGCATCATTGACGCCGCACAGGCAGTCGAGTATTTTCCCAACTTGGCGGCGCGCAGCCTGGCGACCTCGCGCACCCAGAGTGTTCTCTTCATCATTCACCGTCGGCGATTCCTGGCGGGTGAGGACCCCTTCTATCCATACATCATGCAGGGGCTTGAGCAGGCGTTGACGAGCGAGGGATATGCGGTCATGCCCGTCACGTTGAGCGCTTCGCAGCTAGAGGGGTCTCTGGCCTCGATTCCGGCGATCCAACAGCGTCGACCGGCCGCCATCGTCCTGGCCGGACCCGATATCTCTTCGCCCTTCATAGTGGCAGCCTCCGCCTCGGGGTTGCCCACGATCTTGGTCGACAACGCCTCACGTGAGACCTCTATACTTGCGGTGCTTCCAGGGAACGAAGAGGGCTGCAAACGGGCCACGATGCATCTCATTGAGGCACACAATCACAGCGACATCGCACTGTTGCGAGGTCCTCCCGACTGGGTGAGCAGCGAGGAGCGGACGGACGGCTACCTGGCGGCCATGAAGGCGGCTGGGATGGAGCCCTCGATCATGGCCGCAGATGACACGACGATCGAAACCGGTCAAGAAACGACCAGGCACGTGCTAGAGGCACGGCCCGATACCACCGCGATCGTCGCCATCAACGACGCCATGGCCATCGGCGCCCTACGAGCTGCTCGCCAGATGGGACGGGAGGTGCCCAAGGATCTGGCGATCACAGGTTTTGATGATATCGCCTGGGCCGCCTACTCCGATCCGCCGCTCACAACAGTCAAGGTGCCCACCATCGAAATGGGCCGTCTGGCTGGGAGGCTGCTTATCGACAGGATGGCGGGATCACTTACTGAGATTTCACGGACGCGCGTCGACACGCGACTGATCATCCGGGAATCTTGTGGTTGCCATCCAAAAGAATCTGGCGAGTAACGGACGCGAGGGAGCCACTCACGTGCCCGAAAGCGTTGTGAGTGGCTCCACCAAAAAAAGCCCAAGGCCGATACGAGCCCTGGACCGTGCAGCAGTATAGCATGGCTAGGCGTCTCTTCTCAGGGATCCGTACCGGCCGGGATGTTCGAAGAAGGAGGTGGCTGCCCGTAACGAATTTCACGCCCGGTACGAATGTCAACGTGGATGCCATCGCGCAACACTATGAGGAGGAATCCCTGATGAAGAATTCACACTCTCTTTCGTTCAAAGCTCTTGGGTCGCTGCTAGTGCTCGGAGTATTGACTGCAGCGTGCGCCGCGACAGAGACCGCAGCACCCGAGCCTACTAGCCCACCCGCAGTGCAATTGCCCGAAGGGGTCATCGCGGTGGAGGAGGGCGCCAGTATCGTCTTTTCCGGATGGGGCGACGAGACCGAGCAGCAGATCTACCGCGACTCGATCGAGCGCTTCAACGAACTGTACCCGGACGTCACGGTGGACTATCAGCCCATCCCAGCCGACTTCCAGACCAAGCTCAAGGCCTCCATGGCCGGCGGCACGGCTCCGGACGTCTTCTATGTCGATGACCAGCTGATGACCGCCTTTGCGCCGACCGGCCAGATCCTGCCACTCGACTCCTTCATGGCTGAGGCCGGCACAGGCCGCGGCGACTTTATCCCCGCGCTGCTGTCCATCTTCACCCAGGAAGGCAATACCTACGCCCTACCGAAGGACTGGGGTACGCTGGGGTTGGTGTATCTGCCGAAAGCCTTTGCGGCCGCCGGCATCGACGAGCCGACAGAGGATTGGACCTGGGATGACCTAAAGGCAGCCGCTGGAGCCATCTCCGCCACCGGTGAATACGGAGGCTTCTGCCAGAACGCCGACTGGGCGCGCTTCGCCCCCTGGGCCTTCGGTAACGGCGGCGCCTATGCTAGCGACGATCTCACTGCACCGCTTCTGGACACTCCGGAGGTTCGGGGTGCAGCGCTCTACGTAACGGACATGTATAACCAGGGTCTGGTCGTGACAGCCTCCGACGTGGGCGCCGGCTGGTGCGGCGAGGCCATCGGCAAAGAGCTGGTGGGCATGACGTACGAAGGTGGCTGGATGGTCAACTTCATGCGCCAGAACTACGCGGACGTGGATTGGAAGGCCGTACCGCTGCCGAGCGGGCCGGAGGGCAAGGCCGATGTGATCTTCACCAACGGCATCGGCGTCAACGCCAACACGGACTACCCGCGCGCGGCGGCTGCCTTCGCGATCTTCGTCACCAGCCGGCTGAATCAGGCCGAGATCGTCAAGACCGGCTTTGCCTACAGTACCCACCCGGACCAGATCGACCTGGTGGTCGATCCCAACGACGCAGCCATCGCCATCGGCGGGACCTTCCCGCTCACGCGAGTCGGCTACTGGGGTCCCAACACCGGAAAAATTAATGACATCGTGAGTCAGGCGCTGGAGCGGGTCTATCTCGGCGACCAGACCGTGGACGAGTCCTTTGCCCAGGCACAGGAGGAAGCCGCTGAATTCCTCACCGGCGAAGGCGCTGGAGTTGGCGCTGGTCTACAGGGACTCGCCATCCTGGATGTCGAACCGGATGCGACGATCGTCTTTTCCGGATGGGGCGATGAGACCGAGCAGCAGATCTACCGCGACTCGATCGAGCGCTTCAACGAGCTATACCCAGACGTCACTGTGGACTATCAGCCCATCCCGGCCGACTTCCAGACCAAGCTCAAGGCCTCCATGGCCGGCGGCACGGCTCCGGACGTCTTCTATGTCGATGACCAGCTGATGACCGCCTTTGCGCCGACCGGCCAGATCCTGCCACTCGACTCCTTCATGGCTGAGGCCGGCACAGGCCGCGGCGACTTTATCCCCGCGCTGCTGTCCATCTTCACCCAGGAAGGCAATACCTACGCCCTACCGAAGGACTGGGGTACGCTGGGGTTGGTGTATCTGCCGAAAGCCTTTGCGGCCGCCGGCATCGACGAGCCGACAGAGGATTGGACCTGGGATGACCTAAAGGCAGCCGCTGGAGCCATCTCCGCCACCGGTGAATACGGAGGCTTCTGCCAGAACGCCGACTGGGCGCGCTTCGCCCCCTGGGCCTTCGGTAACGGCGGCGCCTATGCTAGCGACGATCTCACTGCACCGCTTCTGGACACTCCGGAGGTTCGGGGTGCAGCGCTCTACGTAACGGACATGTATAACCAGGGTCTGGTCGTGACAGCCTCCGACGTGGGCGCCGGCTGGTGCGGCGAGGCCATCGGCAAAGAGCTGGTGGGCATGACGTACGAAGGTGGCTGGATGGTCAACTTCATGCGCCAGAACTACGCGGACGTGGATTGGAAGGCCGTACCGCTGCCGAGCGGGCCGGAGGGCAAGGCCGATGTGATCTTCACCAACGGCATCGGCGTCAACGCCAACACGGACTACCCGCGCGCGGCGGCTGCCTTCGCGATCTTCGTCACCAGCCGGCTGAATCAGGCCGAGATCGTCAAGACCGGCTTTGCCTACAGTACCCACCCGGACCAGATCGACCTGGTGGTCGATCCCAACGACGCAGCCATCGCCATCGGCGGGACCTTCCCGCTCACGCGTGTGGCCTACTGGGGTCCCAACACCGGCAAGGTGAACGATGCGGTAAGCCAGGCGCTGGAGCGGATCTTCCTGGGCGACCAGACCGTTGACGAGTCCTTTACCCAAGCACAGGAGGAAATCCAAGCGATACTAGAAGAATAGCCGTTTACTGAGAACCCGGATCCCTGACCCCTCTCCCGCTCTCATGGTGAGGGGTCAGGATCCATCCGATGTCCAGCCGCCCAAGAACTAGCGCACCCTGAGCTGCAGGTGATTGATGGCAACGACCACACCCACTCGCCGAGGGTTCTTCGGTAGCCAGCGAGTTCGCGAGGAGATGCTCAATGCTTACCTGTTCCTCTCCCCTTATTTGCTGGTCACACTGCTCTTCACTTTTGGCGCGATCCTCTTCGCGGTCTACGTCAGCTTCACAAAATTCGATCTGTTCACATGGCCACCCGAATGGGTAGGGC
This sequence comes from Anaerolineales bacterium, assembly GCA_048054495.1. Classification (GTDB taxonomy): domain Bacteria; phylum Chloroflexota; class Anaerolineae; order Anaerolineales; family E44-bin32; genus JADFRG01. The sequence goes on along the minus strand of JBGMQN010000018.1, from coordinate 6,032 downwards.
TTGAGCAATACGCGAAGGCCTTTTCAGACAAGAATTTCGTTCGATCCCTGATCAACTCGCTCTGGTATGTAGCCATCGTGGTTCCAGTGCAGACTGCACTTGCGCTGGCACTCGCTTCGCTCATCAACCTCCGCATTCGTGGCAACCAGTTCTTCAGGACGATCTACTACGCACCCAGCGTCACCTCCTCCGTCGTTATCACCATGATCTTCTGGTGGCTTTTCATGAAGACCGGCTACGTCAATTTCGGCCTCACCAAGATCTGGGCGGCCTTCGGGGCGGAGTGGCTCCCAGTGGAATGGTGGGCCAATCCGAGAGGTCTGATCCAACTGATCATAAGAGCCTTCGGAAGCGATATTCCATCCGACTTATGGTACTTGCGGGGTCCTAGCGTGACCTGGACAGTCATCATGTTTCAGAACATATTCACTACCGCGCCGACCTTTATGATCATATTCTTGGCCGCGCTCCAGGATATTCCCCCTCCGCTCTACGAGGCGGCCGCCATCGATGGAGCCTCAAACCGCCAGCAGTTCGTCCATATCACCGTCCCGATGCTGCGGCCAGTGATTCTCTTCGTTGTTGTGCTGGGCACGATCGGCACCTGGCAAGTCTTCGACCAGGTCAAGATCCTCACTGAGGGTGGACCGCTCAAGACGACGCTCACGCCGGTGTACCTGATCTTCGTCGAGGCCCTGGGTACCAGCGGCCCACCGCGCATGGGATTTGCCGGCGCCATGGCTATCGTGCTGGCGGCGATCATCTTCTTCTTTACATTCATCCAGCGTCGCTATATTGAACGCGGCACGGAGCAGTACTAGCGATGGCCACATCGACGCGCGTTGCACAACTAGCTCAACCGATCAGCCCAACGATCGCTGTGGCAGGACGTACCTTCCGCCGGGGTTTACTGTACGCATTTATGGTGGCCGTCGGTCTTGTGCTCTTCACTCCATTCATCCTGGCGTTCGTGGGAACTTTCAAGAGCGACACAGAGATCCTTGCATGGCCGCCCACGTTCTTTCCAATCGAGTGGCTGCTGGAAAACTGGCCGAGGCTCTGGAACACGGACTTTGGCGGGCTACCCAGACCAGAAGGCGCCACCTCCCTGGGGCTCATGGCGGGACTCTTCGCCTTCTTTAGCATGTTCCTGCTCACCGGGCTGACGAGCGAGGAGAAGGGCAAGGGATTGCCGCGTACAGTAGGACTGGGCCTGGGAGTTGTAATGGCGATCCTGGCGGGCGCCGCGACCGCCTTCTATCTTGGCCAGCGTTTCAATGCCCGCACCGTCCTCCAGGTAACAGTCGGTCTCTCCATCACTATCTTCGCCTTAATTGCGCTCGGCATCCTCTCCATGTCAAGACCTGACTGGCGTCGAGTGCTGTTGGCGATGTCCGGGGCGCTCCTGGTCGGCGGCCTGGTGACGATCCTTACTGAGCAAGCCGCCATTCTGGCTGGAGGCGGTCGGTTCCCTCGATGGATGTTCAACATCTCCCTGCTATCCGTCATACGGGCATTCTTAATGGTGATCTTTTCCTCAATGGCAGCCTATGCCTTTGCCCGGCTGCGATTCTATGGGAAGGAGATAATCTTCACATTCATGTTGGCTACTATGATGATCCCGGGCGCGCTCACTCTGGTGCCCAAGTATGTGATCATCGCCAAATTGGGCTGGGTCAACACGGCCTACGGCCTCATCATTCCGAGCATCGTCGATGCCTTTGGCATCTTCATGCTCACGCAGTTCTTCAAGGCCGTTCCACGTGATTTGGAAGAAGCGGCTTTCATCGATGGAGCATCTCATTTCCAGATCTACAAAGACGTCATTATGCCTCTGGCGAAACCAGCACTGCTCACTCTCTTTATTCTCCAATTCCAGGGGATGTGGAACGATTTCCTAACGCCCTTGCTTTATCTGAACACCCCCGACATGTGGGTGCTCAACGTGGCGCTCAGTGTCTTTCAACAGCAGTACAAGGCCTCCTGGAATCTGACGCTGGTCGGAGCTATGATCAACGCCATCGTCCCGCTCACACTGTTTTTCTTCTTCAGCCGCCACTATATTGAGGGCGTAAGCTATTCGGGCCTCAAGGGATAGCGATCTCGGCTGGACCTAACCGGGAGCACATCGAGTCGACTCCTAGACGAGCCGATCATTCATGGTTGCCGCATTTCGCATCACCGGCCGCGCCGTTCAACTTTGGTGGCATGAATTGTTCATGCTGACCTTCTTCAACATCGCCTGGCTGGCCCTGCAAATCCCGCTCGTCACCGGACCTCCCGCAACTGCGGCCATGTATCTGATGGCGGGTTCTGTGGCAGACGGAAACTCTCTTAGTCCCCACCAAGGCTGGGCGGCGCTCCGCCGCACGTTCCTGCCTGCGATTCGATGGGGAGTGATGAATCTCATCATCATTCTCGTCGTTGCGGGTAACTTCTGGGCCTATCGAGCCCAGGTAGGCATGGGCTGGACGATTCTGCGCCTCGCCTGGGGAATGATCGGCGTGGCCTGGTTCGGGATCAATCTGTTCTACTGGCCCTTCTGGATGGCCCAGGAGCAGCGCTCAATTCGGATCACTCTGCGCAACGCTTTACTCTTACATGCGAGGCGGCCTGGCTACGCCCTGACGCTCACGCTCATTAGCGCTCTGCTTATCGTGGTCAGCGTCCTGACCACGCTGCCTCTGGCGGCAGCTCTGATGGCCTGGCTTTCGTTAATCGGCGTGCTGGCAATCGGGGAGGAATTAGGGTGAGCGGGACGACTCTCATCGAGGACCTGCCATGGTGGAGGCGGGCCGTGATCTACGAGGTATACCTGCGCAGCTTCAAGGACACAACCGGCGACGGCATCGGCGATTTGCAGGGTGTCATCGAGAAGCTCGACTACCTGAACGATGGGGCTCCTCTGTCGCAGGAGCACGCGGAGTACAGAGAGACAAATCCTTCGCCGTCGCTTCGAATCGATGCGATCTGGATCACGCCATTCTACCCCTCTCCTATGGCGGATTTCGGATACGATGTTATGGATTTCATCAGTGTCGATTCGCTTTTCGGCGACCTGCCCACCTTTGATCGGCTGCTCCATGAGGCGCACAGGCGAGGGATCAAGGTCATCATCGATTTCGTCCCGAATCACACCTCGGATCGGCACCCGTGGTTCATCGAATCTCGCAGATCGAGAGACGACCCGAAGCGAGACTGGTATATCTGGCGCGAGGCCGGGACGGATGGTTCCTTACCGAACAACTGGGGTAGTCCCTTTGGCGGGCCGGTGTGGACCTGGGACGAGGCCACGGGGCAGTACTATCTCCACCAATTCCTAAGGGAGCAGCCCGAGCTCAACTGGCGAAACCCTGAACTTCGCCAGGCCATGATGGACGTGCTCCGTTTCTGGTTGGACCGTGGCGTGGATGGCATTCGCATGGATGTGATTGGGATGATCGTCAAGGACGCTCAATTCCGCGACAACCCGCCCAACCTGGAAGCCGATCCAGACCTGCACCCCGACGACATTTTTGGCCGCCAGGTGCATCTGTACAACGAGGATCAAGACGATGTCCATAAGATTCTGCAAGACATGCGTGCGCTGCTCGACGAATATGATGATCGATGCGCTCTTGGAGAACTAGGTTACCCGCTAGATCGCTGGGTCAGGTACTACGGTGAGGACGGAGATGGCCTTCATTTGCCCCTCAATTTCCGTCTCATGGAACGACCCTGGACGGCCCAGGCCATTCGTCAGCTCGTGGAAGAAATCGAGGCCATCCTTCCCTCATTCGCCTGGCCGACTTATGTGCTGGGCAGCCACGATGCGCCGAGGATGGCCTCTCGGCTCGGCGGGGATCAATTGCGCATCGCCGCCATGTTGCTGCTGACGCTGCGGGGCACGCCCATCCTCTACCAGGGAGACGAATTAGGCATGGAGAATGCCCGCATCCCAGTCGAAAGGATCCGGGATCCGCAGGGCCTGCGCTTGGGCCACGAGCGAAGCCGGGACATGAGCCGAATGCCAATGCTGTGGGATGGAAGCGCTCACAGCGGCTTTTCCTCCTCCGAGCCGTGGTTGCCGGTCTCAGCCGACTACGCTACGAGAAACGTGGCCGCACAGGCGACAGACCCCGGCTCGACCATGAACCTCTATCGCAAGCTGATCCGGTATCGAAGCAGTTCGCCTGTGATGCTTGATGGGAGCTATCGAAGCGTGGACACTGGATCGAAGGACTGCTTCGTCTATTTGCGCCAGCTTGGACAAGAGCGATGCCTGGTGGCCTTGAACTTCACC
>JBGMQN010000018.1:0-1650 GCA_048054495.1 Anaerolineales bacterium | reverse complement strand
CGTCTATTTGCGCCAGCTTGGACAAGAGCGATGCCTGGTGGCCTTGAACTTCACCAGCGACTCGCGCGCGCTATCCACTGCTCTTGGCGGCAATGGATCCGTCGAGATCTCCACCTACCTTGATCGATCTGAAACTACCTCGCTTGAACGGATAGACCTCAGGCCCCACGAAGGCCTCATCATCGAGATGGACCGATGACCATTCCAGTCCTGGACGAAAAAGTTCTCATGCGACCGGTCGATATTCGGCCGCTAGTTCCGGAATTCAAGGTAGTTGGGACATTCAACCCGGCTGCTGCTCGATACGGGGATGACACCATCCTGCTGGTGCGGGTGGCTGAAGTTCCGCGCAGCCAGGAAACTAATACGCTCCTCTCACCGCGAGCGACTTGGAATGACGGAGACCTGCGATGGGTCATGGATAGGTTCCCGGTCGAAGGAGCAGACACGCGCGACCCTCGCATCTTTCGGCTTCCCGATGGCCGCGTCAGGCTGCGCTATATCTCTCATTTGTGCTTGGTGCGGCTCAGGCACGATGGCTCCGACATCGCCGAAGTCAGTTGCCCCCAAGATCTGCTTCCCAAGGAACCATGGGAGGAGCTAGGCATCGAAGACCCGCGCATTTCTCAGATCGGCGACACCTACTACATCACATATGTGGCCATCAGCCGCAGCAGGGGCGTTGCCACCGCGCTCATGACCACACAGGATTTCGAGCAGTACGAGCGACATGGGATCATCTTTCCCACCGAGAACAAGAATGTGGTGCTGTTGCCGGAGAAATGGAATGGGCACTATGTCGCCTACCACCGACCGGTATCCTCCAACAGCATCGACGCACCGTCCATAAGGACTGCCCTCTCACCCGATGGCATTTTCTGGGGGAAGTTCCAGCCCCTGCTTGACCCACGACCAAAGTTGTGGGATTCCGTAAAAGTGGGCGCCGGGGCGCCGCCCGTGCGCCTGCCTCAAGGGTGGTTGCTCTTCTATCATGGCGTTGCGCCCGCGAGCGAAGCGAGCCCCGTGGGCCACTATTGCGTCGGGGCCGCCCTGCTGGATCCTGAAGACCCGACTCGGCTATTGGCGCGTTCGCCCGAACCGCTGCTTTGCCCCGAAAGGCTTTACGAGCGCGAAGGCTACGTTCCTAATGTCATCTTCCCCACCGGAGCAATCATGAGTGAAGATGGTGAAACGTTGCACCTTTATGTAGGAGCGGCGGACGAAGTTGCGGTGCGCCTCAGCGTCCACACAGAAGCTGTGTTGAATCAGCTCGAGCCTGTGTAGCGCTGTGGAGCTCCGTCGCCACCCGGCCAATCCGATCCTCGTGCCGGACCCTCAATCGGATTGGCAATCCGTCAATGTATTCAACCCCGCGGTTATTCTGCACCAAGGCCTGTTCCATATGCACTATCGGGCTCAAGGAACTGATGGGGTGAGCCGCATCGGCTACGCCGTGAGCGAAGAGGGTGTGATGTGGAAGCGATCCTCATCGCCGGTGCTTGAGCCGTCCGCCGAATTCGAAGCGCAAGGGCTCGAAGATCCACGGGTCACCGAGCTCGGCGGCGTGTTCTATATGGCCTACACCGCTTACGCCGGCGGCAGCTCCTTCGAGCAGGCGATCACGCCCATGTTCGCCCGCAGTACGAATCT
>JBGMQN010000127.1:0-2421 GCA_048054495.1 Anaerolineales bacterium | reverse complement strand
GCTCCCGCGTTCCCCTGCTCCAGGTATGTAGCACGCGAAACCAAATCCGCTACAATTTAGGTATGGATACCGGGCCCATCCTCATAGTGGAGGACATTCCATACCTGCTTGAGCTCATGGAAGTGACGCTCAAGTACAAGGGCTATCCGGTCGTCACCGCGCGCGACGGCGATGAAGCGTTGACCATGATCTCCCTTGAGAAGCCGGCGCTGATTCTGACGGATGTTCTGATGCCCAAGCTGGATGGGTTCGCGTTTGCCCACAAGATCCGCAGCAATCCCAAGACGCAGGACATTCCCATCATCTTCGTTTCCGCCACCTACATCTCGGAGCCAGATAAGGCCTTTGCAATGAGTCTGGGCGCGGTGCGGTTCCTGGAGAAACCGGTCGAAGCCGAAGAACTGCTGCTCACTGTGGCGGAGGTATTGACTCAAGATCCATCCACGCTTCCCCCACCGATTTCAAATGCAGATTTTTATCGGGGGTACCAGGAGCGCCTGGAAGCCAAGCTGGCCGACAAGAGCGAGCAGATCAGTCGCGCCAAACGGCTCGTGGACACCGTTCCCGACGAACAGCGGCCCATGTTTGAAGCGCTGCTGGTGCAAACCGAAGTGCAACGCGGTCAGCTTGAAGCCGAGCTGGAGACCGTTCAAACGCGCCTGGACCAGGGAGCCGTCACAGAACCTTGATGCAAGACCGTTTGCAGCTGGCGATCGAACTGGCCCGCCGTGCAGGCGGGCTCATTCTTGAGGGACAGGGCACGCGCCTGCACGTCTCGAAGAAGGGGGCGACCGATCTGGTCACAGACTACGATCTGAAATCAGAGCGGATGCTGGTGGAGGCCATCCGCAGCGCCTATCCGGAAGACGCCATTATGGCCGAGGAAGGGAGCGGATCGGACACCCTGGGCGGTGCACCGGGGGATGCCGAGCATCTATGGCTGATCGACCCTTTGGATGGTACGACCAACTATGCTCACGGGATTCCGTTTTATTCGGTGTCGATTGGGCTGATGGCGGGCGAGCGCATCCTGTTTGGAGTGGTCTACGATCCCTCTCGGGACGAACTCTTCCATGCCAGCGAGGGCGGAGGCGCCTGGCTCGGCGACCAACCGCTTCAAGTGTCGGAGACCCGCATTTTGGATGACAGCCTGCTCGTCACAGGCTTCCCCTATGACATCCGCACCAACCCCAACAACAACTTGAACCACTTCAGCGAGTTCGCCGTGCGCTCGCGGGCGGTGCGCCGTCTAGGTTCGGCGGCGCTGGACCTGGCTTATGTGGCCGCCGGACGATTTGAGGGTTACTGGGAACTGCGCCTCAACGCGTGGGACTGGGCCGCGGGCGTCTTGCTGACGCGGGAGGCGGGTGGCGTGGTTACGACTTTCGCAGGGGACGACAAGGTGCTTGACGGGGACGAGACCATGCTGGCAACCAACGGCTATATTCACAACGTAATGATGGAGACGCTCGGTCGAAGCTAAGTGCGTAGGTTCCTGTCACAGGCGACTCCAGAGTCCAGGATTTGGGTTGTGGCGATTGGATTACGAGTTGGCGCGCGTGGGTACGATGGACTCGATTATTCGCTTGAGTCTGAGGAACGAAGCCGGCTTTCCAGGTCTCCAAAATCCACGCGGGCGGTCATGTCCAGACTGAGAGGTGTGACGGACACTTCTCGTGCGATCCGCACCGCGTAGACATCCGAGTCGGGTTCGAGCTTGTCCGGGTCAAACCGAATCTCAAAATCGACGCGCACGGATTCGTCGAAATGCTGACGCTCTGGGCTCTGCGGCACGTAGTATTTCGAGCGCGATAGGCGTGTGAGCCGCCACGGTGTGTCCTGCGTAGCATCCGAAGGGACATCCACCTTAAGTACGTCGACATCCGGGGAGGCGTCGCTTTGCAGCAGGAGCTGCGCGAAGCGGCAAGTGAAATAAGCAGCGGTGGAGAAATCCATCTCGGTCTCTCCCAATTGGTGCTCCTTCGGCATCTCCAATGAGATCGCCATGGCCGGTATGCCGAAGGCCGCTCCTTCGAGAGCGGCCCCAACCGTACCAGAAATAGTAATACTTACGGTCAGGTTCTCACCGCGGTTGATGCCTGCCACTACCAGATCGGGAGGCTCGTCCATAAGCTCCAGGATGCCGTGCTGGACGGTCTGTGCCGGCGAGCCGCCTACGGCATAGACCTTCCAGGTCACGCCGTGGATGGTGACTTCTTCCTCTCGGAGCCTGCCATCTGAAGCGTGCGGCATGCTGCGGCCGGCGCCCGAGTGCTGCTCGCGTGGCGCGGCCACGGTGACGAATCCGAGTTCCGAGAGCGCTTCCGCCGCGGCCCACAGGCCGTCGGAGCGGATGCCGTCGTCGTTGGTGAGCAGGATCTTAGGCTTCTTGGCCTTACCCATCGCGTTATCTTATCACCG
>JBGMQN010000125.1:0-24823 GCA_048054495.1 Anaerolineales bacterium | reverse complement strand
CGCTCTTTCAAAGGGCACTACGGCGCACTTGAGGCAGTTTGGGCGCTGCCGTGGATTCAAGTCCTATTTGTCGCTCGCAGAGATATGGGTAGGATTTGTCCGGCAATGTCCAAGGACCCATTCGCCATCCTCGGTGTCCCTTACGACGCCACAAGAAAAGAGATCTCGGGCGCCTACCGCCGCCTGGCCTTCGCGCATCACCCAGACGTCAGCCACAGCGCAGGTTCAATTGCGCTGATGCAGGAGATCAACTGGGCCTACGAAGTGCTCAGCCAGCCCGAGAAACGCCGTTCCTATTACACGAAGCAGCACTCAAACGGCACGAACGGCTCTCGCGCCAACGGGAAGAAGCCTGGATCGAATGGGAAGACTGCGCGGCCGGCTCCTGACGCATCGAGCTATCCCTCGCCCCCGATGGAGATCTTTGGGGGTACTGCAGATCGGGCGATTATTGGAGCGGTCATCGGGCTGACGGTGCTCGGCGTATCGTTGATATTCGGAATTCAGTTCGCTTCGATCGGCGCGCTGATCGCGCTGCTGCTCGGAGTGTGGATCGGCTCCGGCCCAAACGCTCGCATTAGCTCCCAGAATGGGGTTGGTATCGGCGGCATCCTCGGCTTTTTCTACGGCGCCGTCCTCGGGGTTTCCGTCTTCGGCTCGGGTGAATCCACCAGCCTCACGAGCGGGCTCCTTATCTGCGCGCCTACGACGATCCTTCTCGGAGCCTCGCTGGGCGCCCTGCTCGGAGGCCTGGCGGCCGGCGTGAGGAAGCTGCAGGCCTAGTCCGTATCCTCTTACCGACTATTCGCCGATCTCGTTCCACCTCAAGCATCAAAAAGGCAAACCTCCTAGCCCCAGAGTGTTCTGAAGCACCCTCGGTTGCGCCGACAATCCAGTGACTCCGAACCCACAAAGCGGTCTGCAGCCTCACCTATTGACAGAATAGAACATTAGTTCTACACTCTACTCACCTGTTCGACCATGGAGACGCGCGCCCGGAAGCTAAGGGAAACCTGCAATGAAGATCGCCTGCATCCACATCCAGGATTTTCCTGTTCAGGTTGAGATCCTCGAAAATCCGGCGCTTCGGCAGACCGCGGTCGTGATCGGCGGCCTGCCTCACGAGGAAGGCACGGTCTACGCCTGCTCGCCCGCCGCGCGCATCAATGGGGTGCAGCTCGGCATGCCCCTTCGCCAGGCAGAGCAGCTATCCCCGCAAGCCGCGTTCCTTCCCCTCCCCGCTGATCTGTATGATCAAGCCCACAAGGACTTGCTCGAGGCTCTTTCTCCCTACTCGCCTTTCCGTGAATCGAGCGCGCCAGGAAGGATTTACATCGACGCCTCTGGACTTGAAAGCCTCTACGGAACCGACGATAAACTCGTGGAGCGGATCCTGGGCACGATACAGGATGAGCTCGGCCTGTTGCCGCAGATCGGATTAGCTGCAAATAAATTCGCCGCCGAAACCGCTGCTCGGCTTTCGGATCCAGGCACCGCGCAGGTCGTTCCACATGGCAAGGAGCGCGAATTCCTGGCCCCACTCCCGCTGATCCTGCTCCCCTCCTCGGATGACACCTACCGACTGCTGAACAGGCTGGGGCTCGAGACCATCGGACAAGTGGCCGAGATGCCGGTCGGCGCACTTTCACGCACCTTCGGCAAGGAAGGGCTGCTCCTTCACAGCCTGGCGTCCGGGAAGGATCTGCGCCCGCTCATGCCGCAGTTCGAGGCCGCCCCCCTCTCAGTGGAGACCCAGCTCGAATTCCCGCTCGAGAGCCTCGAGCAGCTTGCGGCATATTCCGATCGGCTCGCCTCCCAGCTCTCCGTCGAGCTCCAAACCGGGGCGCTGGTCGCGGGAGCCCTTATCGTAGAGGTCGAGCAGGAATACGGAGAGCCGCTATCCGCAGGCGGTTATCTGCGGCCGCCCAACAGCGATCAACGCCAGCTTTCGGATCGCGCCACGGGACTGTTGTCAACGCTGAAATACGCCTCCGGCGTGACCGCCTTGAAGCTCGGGTTATTCCCGCTGCACCCCTTCCATATCGAAAGCAAACAACTGGGGCTCTTTCGGCCCAAGAGCTTCACGCAGCAAAACCCCATTCAGCGATTGGTGGGCTCCATCCAGGAGCGCTTTGGCGAAGCGGCGATCGTGCAAGCCACGGCCGTCGTGGGGCCGCCGCCTGAGCCGATCGATGTGCGCACGGGCGAAGATGGCCATCCAAGTGCTTTCGTCCGCGGCAACCGCTGGAGCCGTGTGGCCACCATCGATCTGCACTGGCGCCTCGAAGGGGACTGGTGGTGGGGCGAAGGGCGCAAGGATTACTACAAAGTCGTGACCCGCAAGGGCGAGATCCTGGTGCTGTTCCACGATTCTCAGGAGGACCGCTGGCACTTGCATCCGGGCGCTCAGCCCAACTCGTGGCCGCTCACATAGCGCGCTATGGGTACATGATGGCGGTGAAGGACCTGCATCTGTGGGCGGAGCGCGCTACGGCCAAGGCGCCCTCAACAGCGTCTCCGCTCGCTTAGCAGACCCAGAGCTATTCTGGGTCGGAAGCGATCCCGCGGCGCGTGATGACCACCAAACTCACCACAACCAGCGCTCCTATGAGAAGGAGCGGAACGCTGCGGCTGAGATTGGGCTCGAATGCCGTAGTCGCCGGCTCATCGGAGTCAAATGTGATGATTTGAGGGACCACACCCCCGCGGAATTCCGCGAGCAGCTCCAAATAACGCATGCCGTAGTTGCGGCTTGGCTCCAAATGCGTGTTCTCGCTGAACTCGTTCCAGCTGATCAGCCCTACCGCGTCTGGAGCGGAAGCATAGGCGGCCTCCATCTGCTTGAGCAGCGTCTCGCCATCTTTTCGATCGATCACCCGCGTTCCCTCGATAAGGCGCGCGTCAAATCCGGGAGCTGCGGGCGCGATCCACAAGCCGCCGCGCGCATGTACGGCATTGCTCATCCCATCGAGCTTGTCCTGATAACCGGGAAATCGAGCCGGATCCACCGAGGACCAGTAATAGGCGTTCCCGTCCACGACCTCCGCGATCGCTTCGTAGTCCTCAACCTGGCGTTCGGAAGCCAGGATCTGAAGCCGACCACGCAAAGGATCGACCACCGTGGTGATTTCTTCTCTGGAGAACTCCCAGGTCCCCGACCAGATCACGACCGGTAGGCCGTACAGATCAAAGACCTCTCGATCCGCATACGAACGGAGAAAGTAATCCAAATCTGCCGCGATTCGCTCCACCGGGAGCGGCCGTCGCTCAAAATCCAATCCCTGGTAGATGATGGATAACTTGAAGTCCTCTTCTTCCGCGATCTCAATCAGCTGTTCCAGGCGGCGATTGAGCGGATCAGTACTCTTCCAGCTCACGATAAATCCGTCGATCCCCACTTGCTTCGCCCATTGAACATGCTGGCGCATCACTTGCGCGTCATCGCTGGAATAAGGGCCCAGCAATGGAAGGTCAGATTTCGCCCGCTCCCACGAACCCGGATCGAACCAGATGTAGTAGTAGGCGAGCACGGGAATCGGATCCTCGGCCGGCTGGGCACGGGCCGCCCCGACCGGAACCAGGCTCATCAGCAGGACCAGGACCGCGACAACGGACGGAGCGGCCTTTCTCCGGATCCACACCCGGAGCCGGTCCCGCAGCTGTGGCCGCCCGACCAATAGCAGGCCGATCAGAAGAGCGGACCCGAGCAGCGCGACGACACCCAGGTCGAGGGCGCTGATCACGATGGCTTGCACCTGCTGGTCACGCGAGAGCACAAAAACGGAGGGAACCGCGATCCCTAGCCCGCTGACCGCGCTCACCCGATAGGTACCTCTCGCCAAGGCATTCAAACGCAGCTCCGCTCCTGACTCGGACGGGAAGTATTCTAGACGGCCATCCGGATACTCGAGCTGCATGCCGCGGCCGATCGGAAACCCAAACAGCGCGTCGCGGGCGGATAGATTGGCGGAGTAGAGCAGCAGCTCGATCTGTGGCCGGGGGTCCGGCTCCAGCACGAATCGCTGCTGACCTCGGTTGACCACGTTCGAACCATCGATGGTCACACTGTTGACCGTGTAGACGATCTCGGCCGGATCCAGATTGAGATCGCGCCCGAGGATGCGGCTGGCCTGCAGCCATGCCGTTTCCTCTCCCGCGATCGTGTAGACGTCTCCGATGCTGTTCTTCAAGACCACCGAGCTGACCCGGTCTGACGCGACCGAGCTTCCTTCGAGGTCGACATACCCCAGCTTTACAGGGTAGTAGACGTCGAATCCGGCTTCGAGCGATATGGATTCATCGATGACGATCGGCCGCTGGGTCGTGAACACCGCATCACCCCAGCGGGCAAACTCCAGCCGGCGCTCTCCGGCTTCCAATGGGAGCGGCAGCACTTCCAATTGATGCGGTCCGCCCCGCCACACCCGTAGCGAAGCCACACCCTGCTCATCCGTTTCGAACGCCCGCCCGTCCAGCGCAAACTGGATGCCTTCCATTGCAGGGACGGTGCGGATCTCCAGGGTGGCCGGCGGTTCGAATGCTGCTGGCCGGCGTTCCAAGAACGTCGCCGCTTCGGTGGAGCGATTGAAATGAGGCACTCTTCGAGACTGCAGATGGCTCGCGGAAGTCCCCGCCACGGCGCCGGAACCTTGCATAGCGACGTAGGCTCCCGTAGGCAGCAAGGAGGCTGCCCCGACCGCCACGAGCAGTGCATATCTAATCCGGTGATTCATCCCTCGTCCTGAGCGGCCACAGCATCGCTCTCTGACCGGGAACTCGGTCCTTGCTTGCGGCGAGCGCGAACAAAGGCGAAGCCCATGGTTGAGCCGGCAAGTGCAGCTGCCGCTCCGTAGGCGATGCCGATCACGGTCACGTTTGGTCCGGGGCTCTGTTCCCCGAGATAGCGCTGTGAAGGGATGATGCGTGGGTTTCGCGGCGGCTGCGTGAAGTCGAAGGCATTATCCAGGCTGTTGGCCTTGGCGTCCCTCGCTGTGAGCGGCTCCACACCCCAATTCTCTTCGATGAAGCGCAGGATGGAGGTGTAGTCCAGCTCCGTGCTGTCGATGTACCCCTGCTTGGCGTACGGACTCACAAGCAGGGCCGGGACCCTGAATCCATAGCCGTACTCGTCCACCTGCGGTGGAGCAACATGGTCGTACCAGCCGCCCCAGTCATCATAGGTGATGAGGAAGGCCGAGTCTTCCCAGGCATCGCTCATCATGAGCGCCTGAAGCATGGTTCGAGACGTTCGCTGCCCGGCTTGCAGGCTGCCGGGAGGGTGCTCACTGGATCCAATGGCCTTGACGAAGCTCACCGCCGGCAATTCCCCGGCGCGAAGGTCCTCGTAGTATTCGTCGAGGTCGGTGATCCGGCGGTTGAGGCGCGGGTCGTCGATAAAGCGATCGATGCTCAATAGCGGGACCCACTCAACCTGCGGCGGCCGGGGTGCGCCTACGACCAGGTCGCGGTATGTCACGTCCGGGTCATAGTTCTGGATGTAGAACTTCCAGGAAATCCCCTGCTCCTCGAGGCGGTCGAAGATGGTGGGAAGGTCGCCCAAGCCCTCCGGCGTGGCCTTGTCTCTGCCTCGGCCGGGCGAGGCGGTCACCCAATACACGTGGTTCATGAAGCTGCCCGCCGCCGCCGAGCTAAAGAACCGATCGAACAGGACGTACTCGTCGGCCAGGTTCCAATAGAAGGGGATATCCTGATCGTCGTAGTAACCGACCGCCAGCTTGCCGTTCTGATTGCGGATGTTCAGCGCCTGGATGAAGCCGTTCATGCGGCCTTCGTTGTACTGCAAGCGAAAGGTCTGCCGGCTGTGGTCAAGGTTCTCGATCGGCAGGTCCGCAATACGGAAAGGCTGGACGCACTCGGTGTTGGAGACCTCGAAAGGATTCACCGGGACGCAGGTCTCGGCCGTGAAGCCGTCCGCGCCGGGATAAGTCCCGAAGTAATTGTCGAACGTGTGATTCTCCTGCATGAGCACGATGAGGTGTTGAATAGGCGTCTTAGTCAGGGAGGCGCTGGCCGGCGCCCCGCTGGCGCCAATCAGCAGGATGAATAGCGGAAGGATCGCCACCCGAATAAGAATCCGCCGTATCACGGCCGCACCTCATAGATGACGATCACCGGCTTTTCAATCGGCTCTCCCCCTGGGCCGACCGTTGAAATCGATTCGGTGTGCACGACCCTCCCGTTGTAGCGCTGAGCGTAGTTGAGCAGTTTCTCCGAGAAGAAGGATGATCGCGCCGCGGAGTAGGCATCCCACACCAGGTACTGAAACTCACCGGTCCGGATTTCGAAGTCCGGATTGCGGATGGCCTGATAGGAGGGATTGCGATGCAATGGATTGGGACTGACCGACAGACCCATCGCGCGGCGGTGGCCGTAGAACTGCAGGATATTCGCCATCGAGGGTCCGATGGTCATTAAGCTGGCGCCCTCCGGGCTGTTACCGTTGACCCAGATCCCGGCCTCGCGCCCGCCGGGAACGCCTCCCGATCCGGCCAGGAATTCGCCCGTCGCACTCGGCTGGGTGCGATTCCAGCTCGGAATCGCGAGTGAGAGCGCGACCGCAACTGCCAGCAGTCCCCCGATCCACGCCGACCTGCGCGGCTTGATGGCTTCCCATCGCCCCAGTGTCCTTCCTGCCAGGATGGCGATCGGCGGCGCGATCAGCAGCAGATAGTGGAAACCCTTGACCGGCCAGGCCTGGAAAAAGACGATCGGAATGACGATCCACGACAGCAGCAGCGTGTCACGCCACGATCGTTCCTTGCGCAGCAACCACAATCCAAGCGCGGCGACCAGGATCAGCAGGGGTCCGATGGCCATGCCCACGACCGTTGGATAGAAATCCCATTCGTGGTTCGGCCGGCGGAGCAGCTGCCAGACCAGGTACTGCTGGGTTGTCGCTGCGCCGCCGCCACCTGCCAATATCAGCGTGAGCGGAAAGGGCAAGATCACCAGGAGCATGCTCGCCATGGAGATCGCCAGATCCTTGAGCCTGACACGGATGGAGGGAGAGAGGGCAAAGAACGCGTAGAAGGCGGCCAGCAAGACGATGCCGGTCTCCTTGGACAAGAACGTCAGGCCCATGCTGGCGCCGGCTGCGTACAGCCAGGGCGACTGCTGCGAGGTGCTGTATCGTGCGAGGAAGTAGAAGGTCAATGCGGCGAACAGAGTCATGCTCCCGTCCAGCAGCATTTGCCGTGAAACCACAACATGGTAGGGCATCAGCGCCAGGAACATCGCGGCGAAAATGCCCGCCTTGCGACCGTAGAGGTGCTTTCCAATTGCGTATACCAAAAGGACCGTCAGGATCCCGATGCCCGCCGACAGCGATCGGGCGAGCAGATCGCTGACCTGGAAGCGAAAAAGCAACGATGTGAGGAACTGCACCAATAGCGGATGTGCCCGAAAGATCGGGAAGAACTGGGAGAGCTGCTCGTCACCGGAAATCGCAGCCGCCTGCCCAGAGTAAACCGCCTCATCGCTGTTGAATCCGACATCACCCAAGCCGATCAGGCGTAGCGTCGCCGCGGCCAGCAAGATGAGTGGCAGCTCTAAATAAAGCAGCCGCGTGAGGTACAGCGAGCGCAGACGCAGAGCGGGCGCGAGACGGGCGGTGCGGATCGAAGGTTCTGCCGAAGGCATTATTAGGTCAGGTCAGGGTGGCCTACGTGCCGGAGGAAGGCGCCGAATTCACAGATTAGGGTATGCGAGCTTCGCGAGTCGAACAAAGAACCTCAGCGCCCCAGGGAGGTCAGGATCGCTTCTGCCTTCTTTACGAAACTGTTATGCATTCCCAGCTCGAGGGCCTTTTCCAGATCCGCGATCGCATCCGCGCGGTGTGCCATTTTGGCGTGCGCCCTTCCGCGGTAGAAATAGGCGTAGGCATGGTCGGGATCCAGGCTGATGGCCTGGGTCTCGTCCTCGATGGCACGCGTGAAGCCGTCCACCTTGTAATAGGCCCGGCCGCGGTAGTAGTAGCTCCCTGCCGACGACGGATCCAACGCGATGGCCTCATCAAAATCCATAATCGCCACGAAAAAGATCTCCAGCTTGTAATTGGCCCGGCCGCGGTAGTAGTAAGCTCCGGCATTCAGGGGGTCGAGCTCGATCGCCTTATCGAATTCGGCGATCGCCTGCCGATATTCGGCGAGCTTGTAGTGCGCCCGACCTCGGTAGTAATAAATATCGGGATCTTCGGGATCGATCGCCTCCACGAGATCGAACTGCTGGATGGCGGCCGGAAAATCACCCTGCCGGTAATAGACCCGGCCGCGGTAGAAGTATGCATCCGGGTCATCGGGATCAATCGCCACCGCTTGATCGAAATTGCTGATGGCTTGTTCCCATTCGCCCATCCGGTAGTGTGCCAGGCCACGATAATAGTAGGCTTCGTCATCCAGCGGATCTTTTTCGAGCGCGAGATCCAGGTCCGCGATCGCAAGTTCGTAGTTCCCGGCAATGTAGTTCATGCGCCCGCGGTCGAAATACGCCGCGGCGTCAAGCTGCTCATCCGTTTCTGCCGGGAGCGGTTCGCGAGAATCTGCAGGTTCCGTTGAATCCGCTGCGGTTTCCGCTGCTGCACTAGCGCTGCTAGGTTCTTCCTTCCCGCTCGATAGCCCCGAACAGGCGAGAGAGACAAGCGCGAGGGTGATCACGGCAATACCGATTCGTCTGTTGTACATGGCTTAGGTACCCCTTCTATGGATACTTGCTTCGGAAGCGGGGATCGCAATCTTCGCCAGCTCCTGAGTATTTCCTGTAGCTGCAAAGGCCTGCTGGATCTCAGGCAAACGCTCCCACCAGCCATAGGACGGACTGCGCATCTGTACGGCCGGCTTTCCACGAATGGCCTGCGCAATGATCTCCCGCTCGCGCCCGTGAAGGTCTCTCCCCTGCCATCGGCTCAGGTAATCCGCAAGCTCCGGATACGGAGGAAAGCCGTAGGCGTCCTCCCCATTCTTGATCAAGTGATCCAAGATCGCTTCCTGATCTAGCCGTTCAGCCGATTCGCGGCCTTGCTCAATCAAGACCACTTGCGACAGGGTGCTGCGGGCTCGCACCTGCACCTCCGGGATCAGACGCTCAATGGCATATTTCGGTGGGGGGATCAGGATTTGAGCCCAGGCGTTGATCGTGGCTGCGGGCAGGCCTGACCTGCTGAGCCACAATGCGAAGCGTCGCCCGGACCGAGAGTGGACCCGGCTCTGCAGTTGCAGTGCGAACCACTCTCGCACGCCGAGCCTGGCAAATTGAATGACCGATAATGTATGGGCGCTGATCGTCAGCGGCTTTGGAAAACTCAGCACCTCTCCGTCTTTCCCCAGGAGGGTCATGTCATCTGAGAGGAAGCCGTAGCGATGATTTCGAATGGCGCGCAGGATGGTCGTCGTTTTGCCCGTGTCGGTTCGGGCTGTGATCAGCAGCGCCCCGCGATCAGTCGAAATGCATCCGCCATGCACCAGCGCGTATCCTTTGCGCGCAAAGGTCCATCGCAGGATGGGTTCGAATACGTTGGTGTAGAGCACGTGCGGCGACCGCCGAACGAGCGGGGAAACCTGCACTTCAGTGCAATCCCCAAGAGCAATGGTGATCTGGAAGCCATACTTGCCTAGCCCATCCTGGTAGTGGATCGTATTGACGTCGAGCCGCACCCGGCGACGCCGCTCCAGCCGCATACGGACATCCGGCGACCGCTCCAGCTGGGGGACACGGAAATGCTCTAGCTCTGGCAAGCGGATCCCCGAGCTGATTGCGACGATCCCGTGGATGTCGTAGTGATAGGTCTCATCACGGTTTGCGGTAAGCGGCGAGGTCCAGATCCAGCGATCCGAAAGTGTGTAACGAATCAATGCGATCGCAAAAAGTGAGATCAAATTTGCGCCGACATAATGCAGCCCAATCCCCGACACCATTATAGAGAGCATAGGCTCTCGCAAGACCAGGGAAATGCTATTCATGAGTAGAAAGCGCAGCAGCCGGCTCGTCCTTGTGTTTGTTTGTCCACGATCGCCGAATACCCACAGCTCTGTGAAGGCGAAATTCCACAGGGTCGAGCACAGGGTTGCTAAGGCTGCCGAGATCAGGAGTGGTGTCCCGGCGATTTCGGTGAAGAAGATCAGCGCCAGGCTGTTAATTACTAGCCCGGTCGCTCCGACGGTCAGGAATCGGAGCATGCGCAGGTCCTTGGCGGCACCTGCAATTCGGGCCCTCATCGGTTGACCATCTATATGCACTCCTCCACTTAAACCTCAACCACGCTATGCCCATCTCCGGTGCAGAGCGTGTGCTTGACCCTACATTTACTACGTACGACGAGCCGATTCGTTACCGGTCAGCCTCGCATTGGGACCACGGTACTATCCTATTCAGGACCGTTGACAAAATAGAACGTCTGTTCTACCCTTGGATGGAGATCAGTGGCCGAATACATCGAACTGCACGCGCACTCCAGTTACAGCTTCCTCGATGGCGCCTGCTCCCCTCAGGCTCTCTTACATCGAGCGGCCGCGCTGGACATGCCGTCCATGGCACTCACCGATCACGACGGGCTGTACGGCATCGTCCAATTCGTGATGGAAGCCCGCGAGCTGGGGATCCGACCCATCATCGGCGCCGAGGTCACGATGGACGAGGGCTACCATCTCACCCTGCTCGTCGAAGAGGCCCAGGGCTATTCCAATCTCTGCCGGCTGATCTCCCGCGCCCAGCTCGATCATTCGAAAGGCGAGGCCTCTCTGTCCTGGGAGCTGCTCGAGCGGAACCATCACGGCCTCATCGCGCTCTCTGGCTGCCACAAGGGCGAGCTTGCCAAACATATCCTTCAGAGCGACAGGAATGCGGCCCTGGAGGCCGCTCAGCGCCACAGGGATCTATTCGGACACGAGCATTACTTCCTGGAGCTGCAGCGGCACCTGGTCGGCAGCGACAAAACCATCGAACGCGGCCTGCTTTCGCTGGCTGACCATCTGGGCCTGGAAATCGTCGCCACGAACGACGTGCACTATGCCACTCCCGAGGCTCGCCCGCTTCAGGACGTGCTCAGCAGCATCAAGCAGCTCCTTCCCATCAGCCAGCTCGGCAGCCTGCGCCGGCCGAATGCTGAGTTCTATCTCAAGTCGCCGGCTGAGATGCGCGAGTTGTTTTCGGATCTGCCACAGGCGCTCCAGAACACCGTGCGCATCGCAGAACGATGCCGTTTCGACCTGGATCTGTCGGAGTACCGCTTCCCACGCTTCCCGGTCGAGAATTCGTTCGCCCATCTCCGGCAGCTCTCGTATGAGGGGCTGGCCGAGCGATACCGTAAACCATCTCCCAATGTGATCGACCAGCTCGAGCATGAGCTCTCCGTGATCGATAGTCTGGACCTGGAAGACTATTTTCTTATCGTCTGGGATATCTGCGCCTGGGCGCGGCGACGCGGTTACCCCGTTCAGGGAAGGGGCTCCGCCGCCAATTCCCTGGTGGCATATTGCCTGGGGATCACGCGCGTGGATCCCATCGGCCACAACCTGCTCTTTGAGCGGTTCCTGAGCCACGAGCGGGGCGGACTGCCGGATATCGACGTCGACTTCTCGCGGGCCGGCCGTGAAGCGGTCATCCAGTACGTCTACGAGCGTTATGGGGAAGAGTACACCGCCATGGTGTGCAATGTCGTCACTTACCGTTCCAGAAGCGCCGTGCGGGATGTGGGCAAGGCGCTCGGATTCCCGACGCCGGTCGTCGGCAAGATCGCCAAATCGCTGCACCGATCCGATTTCGAAGGGCTGACCGACAAGCTGCGGCGCGACGGCGATGGTCTCCCCTGGGACCACTACGCGACCTTCATCGACCAGATCAAGGGCATGCCGCGTCATCTTTCGATCCATGTTGGCGGCATGGTCATCACCGCCGCTCCGCTGGTCGAGATCGCTCCCATCGAGCGGGCTTCCATGCCCGGCCGCGTGGTGACTCAGTGGGACAAAGACGATATCGAAGACGCGGGGCTGATCAAGATCGATCTGCTGAGCCTGCGCACCCTGGACGTGGTGAGCGAGACGATCGAGCTGATCGAGCAGCATGAAGGGATGCGCATCGATGCGGACAAGATCGGCCTGGACGACCCGGCGGTGTACCAGATGATCTCTGAGGCGGACACGATCGGAGTGTTTCAAGTCGAGTCGCGCGCACAAATGCAGATGCTGCCGAAGATGAAGCCGGCTTGTTTCGAGGACCTGATGATCGAGGTGGCCATCGTGCGCCCCGGGCCTACTCAGGGCAAGATGGTCCACCCCTACTTGAACCGCCGCCAGGGGCTCGAAGCGGTGGAATACCTGCACCCGGCTCTCGAGCCAGTGCTGGAGGAAACGCTCGGCGTGGTGCTCTACCAGGAACAGGTGCTGGGGGTGGCTCAGGCCATTGGCGGCTTCACGCCCGGCGAGGGCGACCTACTCCGGCGAGCCATGACGCGCAAGCGCTCCTACGAAGAGATCGAGAAGATGCGGGCGCGGTTTATCGAGGGGGCTATGCTGAACGGATTGTCCGAAGAGGTCGGCCACGATGTGTTTGACAAAATTGCAGCCTTCGGCGGTTATGGCTTTTGCAAGAGCCACGCCGCGGCCTTCGCGCGCACGACCTACGAGACCGCCTATTTGAAGTACTACCATCCGGTGGCCTTCTTCACCGCCTTCCTGAACCACGAACCGCTCGGATTTTATGCTCCGGAGGTGATCGTGGAGGCCGCCAAGCGGGAAGGCATCGTGGTGCACCCGGTGGACATCAACCGCTCCGAGACGCGCTGCATCATCCAGGACGGCGGGATCCGTCTAGGCTTCAACTACGTGAAGAGCATCGGATCGGCTGGGCTTGAACGGCTCGATGAGGACAAGGTGAATGGCCCTTACCGCAGCCTGGAAGAATTCTCTTCACGCGTGAAACTGACCCCTGCCGGCGTCGAGAACCTGATCATGGTGGGCGCCTTCGACCGCTTCGGGATACCGCGCCGGGACCTGCTCTGGCAATACAGTGAGCGGCGAGAGAATTCAAAGGGCGAGTTGCCGATGGGCTATCCGGAGGAGGCTATTAAGTTCCCAGACTTAACCGACTGGGAGAACACCTATCTCGACTACGAAATCCAGGGCCTCACGACCGGCCCGCATCTGACGACTCACTTTCGGGAGGAATGGGATGCGCTGGGGGTTCTTCCCAGCCGAGATTTGCCACACACACCCGACGGCAGCCGGGTGATCGTCGCCGGCCTGGTGATCACGCGTCAGGCGCCGTCAACCGCAAAGGGCCACGTCTTCATCAGCCTCGAAGACGAGTACGGCACGGTCAATGCCATCCTCCGCCCACATATATTCGAGCGCTACAAGCCCGTCGCCACGCGATCTTCAATCCTGGTGCTTGAAGGGCGCCTGGTCCACGACAGCGGCGTGATCAACATCCTCGTCGACCGCGTTCAATCCGGCGACGACCGCCCAGTCGAAGTCCGCAGCCACGACTTCCACTGAGCAAATTGATAAGACTGCGTTCAAATAATATAGCTCATTTCATGACCAGATTGGCTAATCGATGTTCAACGAGATCGCGAGACTGTTTCC
Source organism: Anaerolineales bacterium (assembly GCA_048054495.1). Classification (GTDB taxonomy): domain Bacteria; phylum Chloroflexota; class Anaerolineae; order Anaerolineales; family E44-bin32; genus JADFRG01. The sequence goes on along the minus strand of JBGMQN010000125.1, from coordinate 11,228 downwards.
GATCTTTGCCATAGCTGCATCGGAAAGTACACCAAGTTTACGCACGAGGCGTACCTCTGATATTGAGCGGACTTGGAACGTATCCGCCGAGGACTTCTTGGAGAGTCCGTTCTCCGAGGTTCCTTCCACCGGAACATGCCAGGCCGCACGGTCGAAGCTAGCATTCCATTCGGTCAGTGGAATGATGATCTTCAAAGGCAGCCTGGCGAGCGCGTCTCGATTCACGATCACGCAAGGGCGGCTTTTCGCGATCTCCGCACCGATCGTTGGATCAAGGTTCACTTGCCAGACTTCACCCCGTCTCATTCGAAGTCGTCACTGTCAAGTGCTGTGAATACGGTCAATTCAGAGTCCGATTCATACATGGACGCCAGCGCTTCTGCGGCTTCCTCCAACGCGCGTTCTTGATGCCGGTCGGCTTCCTTTTCGACAGCAAGGCGGACGAAGGCCGACATCGACATTCCGCTACTTTCGGCGGCCGCCGATAAGCGCTCTATCTCTAATTCGCTCATAACAACATTCAGTCTTCGGTTTACCGTCTTTTCAGACACAATACACCCTACTTATGCGCATTATTATTACTCAAGTATTCTACATAAGACATTTGACCATGTCAAGCATATCGAGGGGCCGGCCTCCCACCGCAAGCATCTCAAAGCCCAGGATCCACTTTGCGTTTGGAGCTCGCCAGGGATCGTTTGCTCGTCGCCACGCATCAATCCTTTTGCCCGAAGGAGGTATGCTCCGCTACAGCGGTGTGATCAACGTGTTGGTAGAAAGTATCTTAACGGGGATTGAAGATGTCGTTGAAGCGCTGAACCATGCTTTTCGCTAGTCAATGGCTGGTACCATGCAGAGCTCAACGGGCCGATGCGGCCTGACGCACTCGGGCGGTATAATTTTCGGCTTGTCGATCGAAGTACGCTCATTTTCCTCGGGCAAGGATCCATGGATCACGAAGCAGTTCAGAATGAAGATCTAGCGGCACTCAACCGTATTTCTGAGGCCCTCAACCGAGAGGCGGAGGTCGCGGGAGCCCTCAACTCCGCCCTGACCCATCTGGTGAATCTCATGGGGCTCGAAACGGCTTGGGTCACGCTTGCCAACCGCTCACCGCTGGATCAAGCCGGCATTGAAAGCTTCTCACTAGGTGCACACTCCAATCTCCCTCCGGGGCTCGCACCCGAAAACGCCGAAGCCTGGAGCCACACCTGCATCTGCCAGGACTTGATGCGAGACGGCAAGCTTACTGAGGCCTATACCGAAGTAAGCTGCAGTCGGCTTGCGAATCTCAAGGGGGACCGCAGAGGCTTGACCGTTCACGCCTCCACCCCGCTTGTGTCCGGCGATCGACAACTCGGGATTCTCAATATCGCCGCCAAGGATTGGGACGCATTCAATCCGCGTTCGCTCGCCCTGCTAACGATCGTCGGAAATCAGATTGGCATCGCCTTGGAACGTGCCCAGCTATTTGATCTGGTGAGGGAGCGGCACATCAACGAACAGGCGGTGATGCTCATCTTCTCCAATCAGCTTCTGAGCGGGATCGGACGAGAGGACTTGACCAATATGCTGGTCAACGAGGTGACCAGCTTGCTGCATGCGGATGCCTGCTGCCTGCTTCTGCTGGATGACGGCGAGAGTTGGCTAGATTTTGTTGCGGCCAACGGCTGGAAAGAGGATCCGGTTGAACACAGGCGCAAGATCCCTCTGGAAGCCGCGAGCGGACCTGGCCAGGTCATGCGCAGCCGGGAGCCCCTGCTGGTGGAGGACCTACAGCGGAGTGACCCGACCTACTGGTCACCGCCGTGGCTAGAGTCAGAAGGTTTCCGTGGTCATGCCGTAGTGCCGCTGGTCGTGGAGGACAGGTCGATCGGCGCCTTGGTGGTGAACAACCGCTCCCCGCGCTTGGTGACGGCCGATGAGCTTAGCTTGTTGGGGCTGATGGCCAACCAAGCAGCCATTGCCATCGAAACTGCCCGGCTGCAGAAAGGAGAGGTCGAACTCCTTCGCAGGGACCAGGAATTGGCCATCGGAAGGAAAATGCAGCGCAGCCTGATGCCGACACTGCATCCGCATCTGGCAGGTTATGAGTTTGCCTTCGCCTATGAGCCGGCGCTCCAGGTGGGCGGCGACTTCTATGACTTCTGTTGGCCCCCGGGAGAAGGTGAAAAGCTGGGCATAATAATTGGCGATGTTGCCGGAAAAGGGGTCCCCGCGGCTCTTTTCATGGCAATGTGCCGCACAAATATCCGTGCAGCGGCCCTGACTGGCCTGAGCCCCAACGAGTCGCTGAAGAAGGCCAACGAGCTGATTCTCAACGACAGCCAGGCGGATGTTTTCCTGAGCGCAATCTATGCGATGCTGGATCCCGAGACCGGTCGCCTGACCTATGCGAACGCCGGCCACAACAGACCACTGTTCATACAAGCTGCCACAGAAGAAGTACGCGAGCTGTCGGCGCGTGGGATCATCCTGGGCCAATTCGAAGAGGTCACCTTCGAAGAAGAATCGGTTGAATTCTCCCCTGGCGACACCATGATCCTCTATACCGACGGGGTCACCGAGGCGATCAACGCCGATGAGCAAGCGTTCGGTGAGGACCGCCTCAAAGCAATCCTTGCCTCCTACGCCGGAGCCCGTGCGGAGGAGATTGTGACAGCCATTGCCGAAGCGGTGCACAGTTTTGCCGGATCCGAACCTCAGGCCGATGATTTTACGATCCTCGCCGTTGCCAGAACTCAAGCGACCTAGCTGACCTCGTTACCACGCCTACGGTTGGCCCCGCCGCCCGTCCCCTCAGCTACCCTTTCCAACCCTCATCAAACTACGATGCTGCGAACGGATCCTGGAAACGGACCGCTTGGCCCTCACAACGCTTATAATCCCCCTCCCTTTAGGATCTATCCATGGCCCACTATCAAAGCCAGCCTCAATCCGGAGAAGGCCGACGCAATACGCTCATTGTCTTCGTGGTAGTACTGCTGCTAATTGTCGCCGGAGCCATCGGTGCCTTCCTGTTCACGAGTGGTCGCCAGTCCTCCGCCGAAGAACCCACCGTCGCATACATCCTGGACACCTCGCCTCGCATGAGCCTCTCCGCCGAGCAAGGCACGCGGCTGTCGGTGGCTCAGGCCATCATGGCGGAGGTCGTCCGGCCGGCCGATCCCGAGCTCAACGCCGGTCTGCGGGTGTTCGGAAGCGGCGCCGTTCCTCAATCGTGTGACGACACGGAGCTCATCGTTCCCTTCGCGCAGGCCAACCAGTCGGCGATCGCGGAGCAGCTGACAGGCCTCGTGGTCGGGGGCTCGGAAGAGTCAGCCCTGGCACAATCGATGATCGCCGCCATTCGGGATCTGGATTCCGCAATCGGACCGCATTACATCGTCGTGGTTACCGGCGGCGAGGATTCCTGCAGCCCGCAGGCAGGCGAGCTGGTCGCTTCTGAAGCCGAACGGGCGGACATCGACCTGCGGACCTACGTGGTCGGATTCATGGTTTCCGAGCAGCAAGCCCTCGCGCTCAAGACGATGGCCGAGAATAGTGGAGGCGGGACCTTCTACAATGCGCCGGACGCCGCTGCACTGAGAGTGGCGCTGCTCGATATCCAGAACCGTATCGAGCGAGGCGGCGGCCCCTCCGCGGTCGCAGTTGCGCCCCAAGCGGAGGTAGATCAAGCGGAGGTAGATGAACCTGCGGGAGCCGAAATCCCGGATGAGCCTACTGCTCCTGCCGATGAGCCCCCAGACTCTGCAGCCGCATACGAATCGCAGACCGCTTGCGATCATCCATACTTCCCGCTCCGCCAGGGCGCGCAGTGGAACTACTTGTACGACGGGATGCCGGCGAACTGGAACGTTATTGCAGTCAACGGCGATCGCACGGCCGCCACCGCCACCGTAGTCATGACCTTCGAAGATGGCAGCCTCACCTACAATTGGGATTGCGGCGCCGACGGCATCTTTAATTACCAGACCGGCGTTTTCGATTTCTCAGAGGTCGGCGGCAGTGTCGAGATAGAGCTCATCTCACGCTCCGGTTCCCCTCTGCCAGCGCCGGAGGCCTTTGTACCCGGTGCGACCTGGACCAGCGCCTATACCATGACCATGAGCATGAGCTCAGAAGGCGCATCGTTCGAAATAACCAACGAAGTTCAGGAAACGCACACCGCAGGCGAATTGCAGGAGATGACGACCGCCCTGGGTACGTTCGAAGTAATCCCCATCACCAGCGTCGGTACGACCACGACCACCTCCTTCGGTGGAGCCTTTACGAACACCTCAAACTCCACCTGCTGGTTTGCTGTAGGGATCGGTTGGCTTGGATGCAATACGGTGTCGGCCGGTGAGACCAGCGTGAGCGAGCTGCTAAGCTACTCGATCCCCTGAGCTCGGCGCACCCGCACATCGTCGAACAGGACTAACAGCCTGCCCTGCTCCCCAAGGCCGGCCATGAGGGCGATGTCGCCGGAGATTGGGAAGGGATCGAGCGCTTCCGAAACGGTCATTCCGTCCGCTTCCAGCCGTAGCTCTTCCCCCCGACACGTAGCGCGCAGGTCGATCGGCACATCCGGAAACCCGGAAAACTGGGCAGCCCAGTCTTGCAGCATATCCGTCTCACCGTCCCGAAGCTGCCAGATCGCGGCCGAACCGTCGTTCCGCGCTGCCAGCGCAGTGTAGTTCTCCAGATCTCGCCAGCGGCACAGCAGCGCCACCTCGGTGAACGCAGGACCGGACAGCAGCTGCGCGGTCGCCTCGATCACCACATCCTCCGCATCCAGCCGGGTGGAGGGCGAGTACCAGCGCACGCCTTCTGTGAGCACGGTGAACTGCAGCGCGCCCTCCGCGTATTCCACGCCGCCGTCTTCGTCACTAAGCACCGCGAACCCGCTCCCCGGGACGGAGAAGTCATCGGCCAAGAGCACAGCGGACTGCGCTTGGCTATCAGTCGTGCCGGCCGGGGCACTGGTCAAAGGGGTCGGCTGTAGCTGCTCGCTCTCGGTCGCAGCCACCGGCGCAACGCCCGCCGGAGGCGTAGCCGTTGGCCGTGGCGTGTCATCCCTGGGAGCAAGCACCCCGAGCAGCGCCCCTCCCCCGATGAGCGCGATCGCGGCTGTGGCGATGGCGATCGCCCCGATAACCCACTTCGACCTGGATCGAGCCTGATCCACAACGGTTTCCGCTGGTTCGCGTGCATCCGGCGCCGCCTGCGGGGCCTGAACGACTTGTCTGGCGAACTCGCCGGTAGTGCTGGGCCGATCTCCTGGATCCTTGGCCATCCCCTGCCGAAGCGCTTCGTCAATGGCCGGCGATATCGAGCGGTTCAGCTCCCTCGCCGAGGGGATCGGGTAATGCATGTGGCGGGCGATCACGCCGAGCGAGGATTCAGCCGTGTAGGGTTGCTGCCCGGTCAGGGCCTCGAACAGCGTGACTGCCAGTGAGTAGGTGTCCGCCCTCGGATCGATGGCTTCTCCCCTTCCCTGCTCAGGCGCCATGTAGGCCGCGCTTCCGGACGGCAGGGTCGAATCGACGTCGGCCTCCGTTCCGGCGATGCCGAAATCACTGAGGTAGGCGTTCCCCTGTTCGTCGAGCAGGATGTTGCTCGGCTTAACGTCCCGGTGCACGAGGCCGCCTCCGTGGGCGAAGTCTAGTGCAGCCGCGATTTCAGCCAGCCATCGCTCGCAAGAGGCAAGGTCCATCGGGATGCGATCGGCGAGGCTTCCGCCGGGGAGGTAGCGCATCACCAGGTACGGGAGGCCGTCCGTCTCGCCGTAGCCGTAGAGCGGGACGATGCGCGGGTGTTCGAGGCCCGCGATCACCTCCGCTTCCCGCCGAAATTCGGCTAAAGTCTCGGCGCGGGGCGCACGGCTCACCACCTTGAGCGCGACCGTGCGGCGGGGCGAGTGCTGCTCGGCGATATACACCGCGCCCATGCCACCCCTGCCAGCCAGCTCAAGCACGGTGAAGCCGGGAATCTGCGGCACAGGTTTGTCCATGCTTAGACCGCTACGGGTTCCTGACGCGGCTCACTGAGTCCGCCGCCTCGTTGGCGATCCAGAGCTCACCGCAACCCGCTCCGCACGAGACCCAGGCCAGCGCATAAGGACTGTCATCGACGGAGATCGTCTGCCGCTCTTCTAGCGCCTCCAAGTCGATACCGATGGCCGCCTTCCCTGAGGCGTCTGCGACCCATAGAGTGCCGCCCTCGAGCAGCAGCGCCACCGGGTTGGCTCCGGCAGGCAGGCGCTCGAGCGTCGCTCCATCTGACCGATCCAGCTTAAGCACTTCACCGCGATCCGACAGAGCCACCCACAGATATTCGCCATCGAATGCCAGCGCAGCCGGGCTTCCATCGAGTGTGTAGGAAGCCAGGACTTCCCCGCTCCCCGTTTCGAGCTGGGAAAGTACATTGTCCTGCTCGCTGGCGATCCACAGGCTCTCTCCGTCCCAGAGCAGCGCACGTGGCGCGCTCCCTACCGAATAGTCCCCGATGACTTCCCCCTCCAGGTCGATCTTTGTCACACTGCCGGCCAGCTCATTCGCGGTCCACATGTACCCGTCCGCGTAGATGAGCGAGCTGGGGACATTGGGAAGCGGATGGCGGCCCAGCTCCTCGCCGCTGGAGGGATCCAACTGGGTAAGCGATTGGCCAAGGGCGGCGGCGATCCAGAGCGAGCTGCCGTCGTAGGCCAGCGCTACCGGCAGGTCGGAGACGGAATAGGTGGCCACGGCTTGCCCGCACGGATCCGGCGAGGCCTCGCAACCAGCGGCCGTCAGACGCGCCAGCGTGCTGTCGAAGAAGTTGGCAACCCAAACCGAATCGCCGACGGCCAGCAGCGCCCGCGGAGAGTCGCCCACCGGGTAGGTGGACAGATCGGGACCTGCCAAGACGCCCAGCAAGATCGCCGCCGCCGCGGCGATACCAGCCAACGCCAGCACCGCTACTCCAATCAAAACCCATGGCCGAGTTCCACGCGCCTGCTCCGGTTCAGCTAGTTCGGTCGCCGCGTGGCCAATGGTCCGACTGGGGACAGGGGCAGTCGCAGGAGCGGGCGTGGGTGCGGGTGTGGCGACCCCCTCCCCCCTCAAAGCGCTCCGCAGGTTGGCGACGAACTCAGTCGCGCGTGCGGGACGCTTCTCTGGCTCCTTTGCCAGTGCCTGGGCGAATACGGAATCGACCTCCTGCGGCAGCTCTGGCACAAGGGCGGTGATCGGACGCGGCGGCTCTGTCATGTGCTTGAGGATGTAATCCAGCGGAGCGGCGACAAGGAAGGGGTTCTCCCCTGCGAAGGTTTCGTAAGTCAGGATGGCGAAGGAATAGATGTCACTGCGGCGATCGAGTTTCTCGCCGCGCACCTGCTCAGGAGACATGTAAGCGGGCGTGCCGAGAATGCCGCCTGTGGCCGTGAGATCTCGAGAACCCTCCATGGTTTTGGCCAATCCAAAGTCGGCCAGGTAGGCGTTACTGCTCTCGTCCAGCAGCACGTTGGCTGGCTTGAGGTCGCGGTGGATGACGTCCCGATCGTGGGCGAAGTCGAGCGCTTCCGCCACCTGCTCGAGAACGCCCAGCAGCTGCTCTTGCGAGAGGCCCTTTCGGCGAAGGGCGTCGGCGAGCGATCCCCCGCGCATGAAACGCATGGCGATGTAGGGATCACCCTCCACCTGCCCATACTCGTAAACGGGGAGAATGTGCGGATGTTCTAGACGAGCGATCATCTCCACCTCGCGCTGGAAACGCTGCAGCATCACCCGATCGGCGGTCGTGTCCATGGTGAGCACTTTGAGCACTACCTGGCGGCCGATGGCGGAATCTTCCGCGGTGTAGACCGCGCCAAAGCCGCCTTCGCCGATCTTCTGGATGACGCGGTAGGTTCCGACTTCCTGTCCGGGATGGAGGGTCAAGATCTCACGCTCCGACGTGCAGCAACTCCCAATTGGGGAAGGAGTTTCGCTGGATCATAACGCAGGGAGCGCGTTATGCAACCCGATGATTCGATCTATGCGATCGGGTTATTTGGTTTCTATTCTCGTGTTCTCTAGGTGGAAGCGAACGGATTGAGGAAGCTTACGCCCTCAAACGACGATCCCGGTTGGAAGTCCTCGCTGAGGATGACAGGGATCTGATTGAGGCGGGCGGTGGCCCAGATTTGCGAATCCCAGTAGGAGAACTGGTGTTCCCGAACCCCACGGCTGGCCTCCAGCACGATCATCGGGGTGATGTTGAGCGTCTGGAAGGACTGTGCCAACAGATTGACCTGCTCGGCGGCATCGCCCAAAGAGAGCAGTGAACTCTCGCCCCGCGTAGCCACTACAAAGAATTCGGCTAGGCATTGCGCTGAGAGCCGACCCTCCTGAGCCGCCTGGAGTTTGTCCAGGATCTCGATGGCGCGTGCCGCTTTCTCCCCTTCCGAAGGGTCATGCGCGTAGACGAGGATGTTTGTGTCAATCAGGGTCGCGGTCATGTCTACTTAAGCGATCTTCGTAAAGATCTTCGCGGGACCAACGATGGGGCTTTTGGTCACTTGGGGCTCGTGCATGAAGTGATCGCATAAGGTCAAGCGCTCGCGCCCATGCGGCCGGATTCGTTCCGGTTGCGCCGCCCTGTCCGATCGCCTGCCCTTCGATCGCCTCGCGAACGACCTCCGCCTGGCTCACGCCTCTCGTCTCTGCGATTCTGCGTAGCAATCGTTCTTGGCGATCCTGGATGTAGATCTGTTTCCGCACCATCTTGGCCACTGAATTCGCTCCATCGGCACACGCATCAATATACATCATATTATACACAATGGCCGTATCAGCAGGTTGAGCAACATTATCTGGCAGCAGCCCGGTGAGAGGTACTCCCTGCCCATCGAACGCACGCAACTTTTGCGCAACCCTACATGTATTCATAATGGAAACTAAGTGAAGTTATTCCGCAGGCGTCGCGCCGCGACGCAATCGTCTCGAGGTAGTCGCATGCCCAATTCACCATACTCCCGCAACCTGCTAATCGCTCTCGCCGCGCTTGTTCTCGCCGGCCTGGCCTGTCAGGCGGGCGAGCCCACCTCGGCCCCGACCGCCGCACCAAACGAACCTTCTCCGCCCACCGAACCGCTTTCAGACACAGATTCGATCTTTGACGAGGACCGCACCGCCTTCGGTTTCTTCCCCGCACCTCCCGAGGGCACATCCGAGGCCGTACTCAAGCACTTCGAAACCATGGGTGAGAACGCGGACTTCATCTTGATCCAACCGAACATCCCTTGGGAGGACTTCCTGGCCGGAGTTGAGGGCGAATCCCAGCAGCGGACCGACCTAACCAATCAGACCATTCTGGCCCGCCAAAACGGACTTGAATGGATCTTCGTGGTAGATCCGCTCAATGGCATGGACCGCCGTGAGTTCTTCGGGCTGCCTTCGGGATGGGATCCTAGCTTCGGCAATCCGGACGTGCGGGAGGCCTTCACCAACTTCACGCTGTGGATCGTGCGCGAGTTCGAGCCTAGCTACCTGGGGCTGGCCTCGGAGATCAACACCTACATGGACGCTCAACCAGACGACGTAGAGAACTTCGTGAGCCTGTACAAGGAAGTCTACGAGCGGGTGAAGGCCGAGGCGCCCGAGACGCAAATCTTCGTGACCTTCCAATGGGACGACCTGAACAACATGCTTGCTCCGGCGGCAGAGGGGCGCCCGGCCGGTCAGACCAACTGGGACCAGGTAGATGCCTTCGAGCCTCAGCTGGATCTGTGGGCGATCTCCTCCTACCCCTACTTCGCCTTTCCCAATGGCGAGGGAATCTCCGCCGACTACTACACGCCGCTGCTGGAGCGCACAAGCAAGCCACTGGCGGTCGCCGAGGGCGGGTGGACTTCTCAGCCGATCGGCCCGATCTACGGAGATGAGGCGGGACAGACCGCCTACCTGCAGGCGCTCCATGACCAGCTCGGTGACCGGCTGAGCTTCTGGGTTTACCTGATCCTTTCGGACTTCAACATGGATTCGTTCGCCGCAATCATGCGCTCCCAGGGCCGCGCCGAAAGCGACATCGAGACCCTGAGCATATTCGCCTCCGTGGGACTCACCCAGTTCGACGGCACCCCCAAACCCGCGCTGACGCTCTGGAACGCCTACCGCGGCGAATAGCCTTCGACGACGCCTTCAAATCGCATGGCTATGCGCAATTCTCCCTTCAAACCCCTGCTGGCAGCGCTCGCGGCGCTCTCGCTAGCCGCTCTCGCCTGCGCTTGGAACGGATCAGGTGCCTCCAGCACGGATCCCGAGCTGATCTCCCAACCCATCACTCATGCCGGGCTTGAGAGGTCCTACTATCTTGTGGAGCCTTCACAGATGACGGATCCCGTCCCGCTCGTTCTCTCCCTGCATGGTGGAGGCGGGACTGGCCAGCAGATGTGCGCGCTAGCCGGCGGCATTCAGGAGCTGGCGGATCGAGAGCGATTCCTCGTAGCCTGTCCGGAGGGCGTCGAGAACCACTGGAACGACGGGCGCGCGAACGATCGCTACCGAGCCCACATTGAAGACATCGACGATGTCGGATTCCTGCGGGCGCTGATCGACCGGCTTTCGACCACCTACAACGTGGATCCCAATCGAATCTACGTAACCGGAGTCTCAAATGGCGGGATGATGTCGCTGCGAATGGCCTGCGAGGCGAGCGATGTGATTGCCGCTGCGGGGGCGGTTATCGCCTCGCTACCGGACGCTCTTAGCTGCGAGCCCGAGCAGCCGATATCGATCTTGCTTATGAACGGCACCGAGGATCCGCTGGTACCGTGGGAGGGCGGACAAGTGCACCTCTTTCGTCAGGAGCTGGGCGAGGTGCTCTCGACTCCCGATGCGGTTTCATTCTGGGTGGCTGCCAACGGCTGCGATCCCACGCCGCTTGCGGAACAGCTGCCGGACATTGACCCACAGGACGGCACACGCATCTATGTCGATACCTATTCGGGGTGTAATGGCGACGTCGCAGTCGTGTTGTATACGGTTGAGGGCGGCGGCCACACCCTTCCGGGAGGCACGCAGTACCTGCCAAAGCTCATCATCGGCCGGGTCAGCAAGGATTTGCATGCCGGCGAAGCGATCTGGCAGTTCTTCGAAAACGCTCCATAGGCGCAATCACGGCTCTCTTTGATGCTGCGGCCGGTATGGCAAAATATAATGAGCTTGGGTCTGATCAATTCCCCACCAGCGACGTCGAGAGCGCCTATACCTCCTACGCGATGATCC
>JBGMQN010000023.1:1793-8592 GCA_048054495.1 Anaerolineales bacterium | reverse complement strand
GACGAGACGCGTTCCGCATCCCGGCTCGCGAGCACCTGGGCCGTTCGCTGGATGGATTGCTCCGCATGCTCCGCTCTATACCGGTGCAGGTCCACCTCGGGATGCTCTTCTTCCATTCGATATCGGTTCACTCCAACCTTGGGAATGGTTCCCTCTTGAATCCCTTTCTCGTACTGCCAGGCCTGATGGGCGACCTCTCGCTGAACCGTTCCCTCCTGTACGGCGTTCAGGATGCCTCCCCATTCGTCATCCACACGTTTCATCTCTTCGAGAATGCGCTCCTCCAGCTCGCTGGTCAGCCACTCGACGTAGTAGGAGCCGGCCAACGGGTCCACCGTGTCTCGCAGGCCCATTTCTTCGACCAGGATTTGCATGGTGCGAAGCGAGATGAGCGCAGCCTTCTCGGTGGGAATGGTGTAGGCCTCGTCGAAGGAGCAAAGCGCCATGGTCTGGGCTCCGGAGAGAGCCGAGATCAGCGCGTAATAGGCTCCGCGCACGATGTTGTTTTCGGGCTGCTCGATCGTCAGCCCGCCTCCTCCCCCGCCTGCGATCATCTTCATCTTCATGGTGCGCGGATCCTGTGCGCCGAATTCGTCGCGCATGATCCTGGCCCATAAGCGGCGCGCAGCGCGGAACTTGGCCACCTGCTCAAAGAGATTCCCGTGGATATCGAAGTTGAAAGAGATGCGCCCTGCGAAATCGTCGACCTCAAGGCCACGCCCCAATCCGGTGCGGACGTACTCGCGAGCGATAGCGTAGGCGTAGGCGACCTCTTGAACCGGATTAGCGCCCGATTCGCGGATATGGTATCCGCAGACCGAAACAGGGTAGTACTTGGGCGCCTGGCGCGCGCAGAATTCGATCGTATCGCCAATCAGCCGAACAGCAGGCTCGACCGGGAAGACCCATGCCCCGCGTCCAATGTACTCCTTGAGGATGTCGTTTTGAGCCGTGCCCCGAACGCTTTTTAGCGGGACCCCGTGCTTCTCAGCCACAACGAAATACATGGCCATGATGGGCAAAGCCAGGGCATTGACGGTGAGTGAGACGCTGATCTGGTCGATGGGAATGTCCTCGAACGCGAGCTCCATGTCGGCCAGGGTGTCGATCGCCATCCCTACCCGGCCTACTTCGCCCTCCGCCAAAGGATCCGAACTGTCGAGCCCCATTTGAGACGGAAGATCGAAAGCCACGTTGAGCGCGTTCTGACCGTTGTCGATCAGGAACTTGAAGCGCTTGTTGGTTTCCTCGGGAGTTCCGAATCCGGCATATTGCCGCATCGTGAAGGGCCGGGTGCGATACATCTCGGGGTGAATGCCGCGCGTGAAAGGGAATTCACCGGGAGGCCCAATGTCGCGCGCGGGATCTATGTGCTCCAAATCCTCCGGGCCATAGACCGGCTGGACCGAGATGCCGGATTCGAGGGTCACTTTTTCGAGACGCTCGGTCATTACACCTGCCTCCGTTCCTGCGTGAGGCGCCGTCGGAGGATGAGCCTATTGGGGCTCACCACACACTGCCAGGCGGCCTCGCCCGCAGGCGATACTCTATCGCGGCTTCGAGTGAATTCCGCGATCTCTGTAAATGGCGAGCCGTTCGTGGCTCAGGGCACCTGATTCGCTACTACGCAGCCTCACCCTCCGGAGAAACGCTCTGGCTGCTTCGAATGAAATCCGCGATCTCTGTGAATTGCGAGCCGGTCGGGAACACGGCATCCACCCCCAGGTCACGAAGCTCCTGGACGTCTCGGCTGGGAATGCTGCCGCCGATCAAGACTACCGGGTGGAAATTGGCTTCTGTCAGCTGCTGGTTGAGCTTGCGCGCGATCGGGATATGCGCTCCGGACAAGATGGATAGGCCGATCACATCGACGTCTTCCTGAGCGGCGGCTTCCACGATCTCCTCCACCGTCTGGTGCAGGCCGGTGTAGATCACCTCGAAGCCGGCCTGGCGCAGGGCCAGGGCCACCACCTTGGCGCCCCGGTCGTGACCATCCAGGCCTGGCTTTGCAATCAGCACGCGTATCTTCGTGTCCATCATCCCAACCTACGGCCGCCGCTTCGGCACGCCCATTTCCCGAGCAATAACCGTGCGCAGGACCTCCGAGGTCCCGCCGCCGTAAAGCAAGAACCGCGCATCGCGAAAGTGGCGCTGCGCATCGAACTCCATGGCGAACCCGTAACTGCCAAAGATGCGAGTGCATTGATCCGCGATGCGATTGGCGGCTTCAGTGGCGAATAACTTTGCCATCGAGGCCAGCCTCAGGTCCTTTTCGCCCTGAGCGACCTTCCATGCAGAGTGGTAGACGAGATCGCGCGCGGCCTCCAATTCCGTGGCCATATCCGCGATCTTATGCGCGATGGCCTGGAAGGCCCCGATCGGTTTGCCGAATTGGGTTCGTTCATGGGCATATTCGATCGAATCATCCAGCGCCGCACGCGCAAGGCCGAGGGCAAGCGCCCCGGTCATGGTTCTGATTTCTCCAAGGATCTGACCCAGATTCTTGAAACCCGTCCCACGTTCACCGAGCAGGTTCTCCTTCGGGACAATGACCTGGTCGAGAATGACCTCCGAGGTCTCTGAGGCTCGCACGCCCAGCTTCTCGATCTGCCGACCGACCTTCAGCCCGGGGTTATCCACTTCCACCAGGAACAGGTCGATGCCCTTGAATCCGGCCTCCGGGTCGGTCTTGGCTGCCACGGTGAAGAAATCGGCCACCGTGGCGGAGGTGATCCACATCTTGCGACCCGAGATTCGCCATCCAGAATCTACGGGCACCGCCAGGGTCGTGATCCCGCCCAGATCGGAGCCGAAGTCCGGCTCTGTCATAGCGATAGTTCCAATCTTTTCGCCCCGCAGCGCCGGCTCGAGCAGGCGCTGCTTGTGATCCTCCGTTCCAAAGCGGTACACGAAGTCGGTTCCCATCAGGGCCTGCATGGAGACCGCAGCCGCCAATGACAGGGAACCGCGCGCCAGCTGCTCCACCATGAGACAAAAGGAAATAAATTCCCCGCCCATCCCGCCGACCGTTTCCGGATACCGCAGGCCGAGATAGCCGTTAGCGGCGCACTTCTTGAAGAGCTGCTCGGGAAAGATCGCCTGCTCGTCGATTGCACGCGCCACGGGCTTGACCTCACGGTCTACGAAGTCGCTTACCGATTGCCGGAAACGATCCTGTTCTTCTGAGAGCGAGTAGTCCATGGTGGGTTCCTATCCGTAACTCGGCCTTATATCACTCCAGCGGCCTGCAGCTCACGCAGCTCATATCCTAATTCGCCAAATACGAGGCCATTATGCTCCCCCAATCGAGGAGGAAAATCGAGAGTCATGTCGTTTTCAAGCAGGTGCTCCGAGATCACTGGAGGGGGAGACACACGAATTGCCACCCCGCTGCGCGGGTCGCGTGCACTAACCAGCCGGTCCGCGATCAAGGGGTCATCACAGACCTCGTCGATCCGGTTGACTTTTGAAACTGGAATTCCGGCCGCATTGAGCTCGGAAATCAGTTTCTCCGTTTTCCATCCCTGGGTTCGCGAGGATATGGCCTGCTTGAGCTCGTCCACCCGCGCGATGCGACCGGCGTTCACGGCGAAGTCCTCGACCGCAAGCGCTTCAAAGCCCGGTATGCGCGTCAGAGAGTCCCACTGCCGATCGCTGCCGACAGCCAAGTAGAGGTAGCCATCCTCGGTGGGAAACACCGAAACCGGGGCGAAGAAGGGGTGGGTGTTGCCGCGGCGGGTGACCTGCTCGCCAAAACTATTTGCGAGCATCACGGGGCTGACCATCCAGGAAACCGCCGAGTGATACATCGAGATGTCCAGCCGGGATCCCGTACCCGAGCTGGCTCGACGATACAGTGCCTTCATCACCTGGCCGTAGGCGTGCTCGGCTGCCCCAAGATCGACCATAGGCAGGCCGAATACCATAGGCTCTCCATCCGGTTCCCCGGTCAATTCCATGAAGCCGGCCCTGGCCTGTAGGATGGGATCGTAGGCCGCCTCGTCGTGGTCGGGTCCGAAGCCGGTGATCCCCACCCAGATGATGTCCGGCTTCAGGCCCATCAGGGTATCGTAATCAATGCGCAGCTTCTCATAGGATCGTGGGCGCTGATTGGTGGCAAAAATATCGACCGGCAGCTCCTGGATCATTCGGTGCAGGATCTCCTGGCCTTGAGTGGTTCCCAGATCCAGCGTTATGGCCTGCTTCCCAAGGTTGTTTGGGAGGTAATAAGCATTCATGCCCGGCTCTGCGCCGGCCCCATCTATGCCTGGAAGGACCTCTCGGCCCACGTACCGATTGGGATCCGCGCGGGCGGGATTCTCAACGCGTATGACGCGCATGCCTTCCTCGGCCAGGCGCATGGTCATATAAGGCAGCGCCATGGCTTGCTCCAGGGAGAGTACGGTCAAGGAACGGAACAAGGACGAAGTCATCCTTCGATGGGGCGCTTCTCTGCCAGATGGATCAGTACTCCGAAGGCATCCTTTGGGTGCACAAAGGCCTCCCGCCAAACATAGCCTTCAAAGGTTTCGCCTGGCGAGTACTCATGCCGCGAGGCAATTCGTCCCCCCCGTTTCTCGAGTTCGGCCAGTGCACTATCAAGATCATCCACTTCGAAGGTGATGTGGTGCACCCCTGGACCCCCGTGGCGATCGAGATACCTGGCCACCGGACTGTCCTCGCGCGTGGCCTGGAGCAGCTCCATCGTGCTCTCCCCGATGCGGAAGGGCCGATAGCGTATGCCCATATCTTCGATGAACTCCTCTGGCTGAAACTCGGCCCCAAACCAATCTTCAAAAAAGGACTGGGCTTCATCCAGATCCTCAACGGCAAGCGCCACGCGTTCGAGCCGGCGTACAAAGGTCATGTGAGGTCAGCCTTCCTGGACCACATTCAAGGTTTCCGACACGGCTTTCAGGAGCCGCTCGTTCTGCTCGCGTGTTCCCACCGTGACGCGGACACCGTTTGGCTGCCCGAAAGCATCCATCGGTCGAACAATAACCCCCGTATGAAGCATCTTCTCGGCGAAGGCGCCTCCGCCGCCGGGCACATCGGTCACGAAGATGAAATTGGCCTGGCTGGGGTGGGCGATCAAGCCCAGATTGCCCAAGCGAGAAAAGAGGAATTCACGTTCCTCTTCAACCAGCTTGCGACTGCGCTCCTGGAAGTCGTGGTCCTTCATACTGGCCATCGCGGCCTGGATCACGGGCCCGCCTGTATTGAAGGGCAGCACGGTGTGGAGAAGGTACTCGATCAGCCCCGGATGCGCGATCCCATATCCAACGCGCAGATTCGCCAGCCCAGCGCTCTTTGAAAAGCTCCGCACGACAACCACCGGGCGGCCTTCAAGCACATAATGCGTGCTCTGGGCGGCCGCGGCGTCGGTCACGTAGTCGCAGTAGGATTCATCGAAGACCGCGACGACGTGATCTGGCAGACGATCGAGAAAGGCATCCGCCTCGCTCTGCTCGATGATCAATCCTGACGGGTTATTGGGCGAGCAGAACCACACCAGACGAGTGTCAGGCCCGACTGCCTCGGCCATTGCCGGCAGATCCAGCGCGTAGCCCTCGGCTGGATCCACCTTGATGGACGTTCCGCCGAACATCGTGGTGAGCAAGCCGTAGAGAGGAAAAGTGACCCTCCCCATGATCGACTCGCCGCCCTCAAAAATAAACGCTTGGGCGATCATGCGCAGCACGTCCGTACCACCGTTGCCGACGATGAAGTGTTTGTCTGTGAATCCCGCGCCATGATAGTCGGCCAGCCGCCGGCGCAGCTCCCGTTCCGCGATTCCCGGATAGCGGTGGGCATGCTGGATGCTCTCGAGAAGGGCGGCCACGGCCTTCGGACTGGGCCCCAGCGCGTTCTCGTTGGAGGCCAATTTCACGACCTCTTCCAGGCCCAGCTCTTCGCGCACTTCCTCGGCAGACTTTCCGGCGACATACAGAGGCACCCTCAAAAGCTGGGGATTGAGATTAAGTCCTTTCACGCCTTGGCCTTCCGATCAGAAGCTGCATTTCTCGATTCCAATACCTTGCCGTCATTGCGAGCGGAGCGAAGCAATCTCCTCCAGGGCATTGGAGATTGCGTCGTCGCTGCGCTCCTCGCAATGACATCCGCGCATTGCTCTCAGGCCTCGCGCCGCCCTTCCGCTTCTCGATCAGAAGCTGCATTTCTCGATTCCAATACCTTGCCGTCATTGCGAGCGGAGCGAAGCAATCTCCTCCAGGGCATTGGAGATTGCGTCGTCGCTGCGCTCCTCGCAATGACATCCGCGCATTGCTCTCAGGCCTCGCGCCGCCCTTCCGCTTCTCGATCAGAAGCTGCGGGTTAGGACCAATCTTTTTCACGCCTCGCCCTTTCGATCCAGCGCAGCTAGCACTCTTTCGGGAGTCATCGGAACTTCCGTCAGACGCACTCCGACCGCATCGTAGATCGCGTTGGCGATGGCGGCCGCGGTAGGAGTGCCGCCCATCTCTCCAACGCCCTTGGCCCCAAACGGGCCGCCGGGATCATTCGTCTCAACGATGGTGGTTTCGAGAATTGGCATGTCGGCGCTGGTGAATATTCGATAGTCGAGAAGATTAGGATTCAGCACGCGTCCTTTGCGGACGATCAGCTCCTCCGTGAGCGCGTATCCCAACCCCATTTGAGCGCCGCCTTCGATCTGGCCCTCTACCGCCATGGGATTGATGGCTCGCCCAACGTCGTTGGCGCAAACCAGGCGTGTGACTCTCACCGCGCCGGTCTCAGTATCCACCTCGACCTCCGCCATTTGCGCGCCAAATCCGTAGGC
>JBGMQN010000023.1:0-1693 GCA_048054495.1 Anaerolineales bacterium | reverse complement strand
TCCCAGGGCTTGACATCGGTGTCGCTGTTCTCTACGGTTACGTCTTCCATCCCCACTCCGAGCGTTTCTGCCACGATTTGTGCCAGGACCGTCTCCGATCCCTGGCCGATCTCGGTCGAGCCGGTGATCAGTGTGACGTGCCCGAAGTCATCCACCTTGACGATGGCGCCGCAACCATCGCTGCGGTAGATACGGGCGCCGCCGCCCACATTCAGGGTGGCGGCGAACCCTGTGCCACGCCGGAGCGCCCCACTCTTCGTGTGGACGGATGGGAGGGACGCGATCGCGAGGCCTCGTCCACTGGCCTCTTTTGCGTCGCCTCTTGCGCCCGCCCTGTCCGCCGCCGCAGCTACCGTCTCCAAACACTCTTTCAATCCGCAAGAGGTGATGACCAGGCCCTGCGGAGTCTCCGTGTTGGGTTCGTTCGCGTTCAGGAGCCGGAACTCCACCGGATCCATATCGATCGCTTCGGCAAGCCGATCCATCATGGTCTCGACAAAGAAGGTCGACTGCGGATTCCCATAACCGCGCACCGCGCCGGTGATGGGATTGTTGGTGTAGACACAATCCGCGCGAAAGCGAACGTGAGGCACCTTGTAAAGAGAGGCGGTGGTCTCCATCATGACCAGGGGCGTCACGGCTCCCCAGGATACGTAGGCGCCTACATCCAGCAGGGCTGAGACGTCCCGGAAGGTAAGTCGTCCGTCACGGCGTGTACCCGCACGAACCTTGACCGCTGCCGGTTGGCGAGCGGGGGCGGCGATGAATTCCTCCTGGCGCGAAAACGACAATCGAACTGGCCGACCCGCCTTTCTTGCCATGAGCGCTGCGATGGGCTCAAAGGGGTAGATGTCGAGCCCCCGGCCAAACGCGCCGCCAATGACGGTCTGAATGATACGGATCTGGCTGCCCTCAATACCCAGCGCCTCCGATAAATCACGTTGGAGCAGGAACGGGATCTGGGTGGTGCTCCAAAGCGTCAGTCGCCCCCCCGGCTCAAACTGGGCCACCACAACGGAAGTTTCCAGACACACGTGGGCAACGTAAGGAAGCCGGAAGCTGGCCTCTACGATCGCATCCGACTGCTCTTCTCCCTCCGCCAGGTCGCCGTGGCTGTAGTCGAAGCTCTGAAATGTGTTGCTCTCTCGATCGCCATGAATCAGGGGGGCGCCACCTTCGAGGGCCGCCTCGGCAGTGAAAATGGGCGGCAGCTCTTCGTACTCGACCCGTATCAGTTCAAGCGCCTCCTGAGCGGTGTCTGCATCCACCGCCACCACTCCGGCCACCTCATCTCGCATGCTTCGTACGACCTCGCCCTTAAAGGGAGTATTGTCCTTGCCGTAGCCGAACTTGCCCGGAGGATTGTCCGCGGCGGTTAACACACACTTCACGCCCGGCAGGCGTTCCGCGCGCGAGATGTCGATGAGCTGCAGCCGGGCGTGGGGATGAGCGGAATAGAGGATGCTGCCGTGCAGCATACCGGGCAACCGCACATCGTGGCCGTAGGTGGCGGTTCCGGTCACTTTCAGCGGGGCGTCCTGCTTGGGGATCCGCTGTCCGATCAGCGTCATGCCGCTGCACCTTGCAAGCTAGCGACGGCTTCCAGGATCTTCCAGTATCCCGTGCAGCGACAGAGATTTCCTGCCAGGGCCGTTCGGACCTCGGCTTCGCTGGGCTCTGGAACCTCTTCGAG
>JBGMQN010000009.1:21927-25317 GCA_048054495.1 Anaerolineales bacterium | reverse complement strand
GGGCTTCCCGATCAATGCCTCTTCGGCGGGCCGGACACGCAGCGGGACCGGGGCCACCGCACCCAGGACAATCCGCGCCGTAAGCACGCTTGAATCGTCAAGCTGAATGCCGGCCGCCACACCGACCACTGCGATGTCCATACGCGCGCGCGGCGTCAGTCTCAAGTACCTGGTTTTGCGCGCAGTCGACGGTATCTCGATGTCGGCCAGCAACTCTCCCGATCCCAGAACAGTGCTCCCAGGACCCACAAAGAATTCTTCCAATGGCAGGCGTCGTTCTCCCTGCGTCCCAATTATCCGGACCACTGCGTCGAGCGCGATCAGGGGCGGAGCCATATCGGCGGAGGGGGCCGCGTTGCACAGGTTGCCTCCCACCGTGGCCAGGCTTCGGATCTGCTCTGAGGCCATCAGCAAGGCGGCTTCTGCCAGGCTCGGATAGTGGCTACGAATCTGGGGCGAACGCGCGATCTGGCGCAGGGTCACCATGGCGCCGAGCCTCAGCCCCGAGTCTTTGGCATAGTCAATGGTGCGGAAATCGGAAAGCTTCTTGAGGCTCATCACGGCGCGCGGAGTGATCTTTCCTTCCCGCATGCTTATGAGAAGATCCGTTCCGCCGGCAAGAATACGGAGCTCGCCACCCCTTTCGGACATAAATGCAATCGCTTCATCTACAGAGCGGGGGGTCAAGAAGTCAAATTCGCGCATGATCTAGCTTTCCGAAACTCGCGCGAGAGCGCTAAAGGCGATCTCCCTGCCCATGTCCAGCGCCCGCAGATTCAGGTCACTGTTACGGGTGGGGGCTTCCCTCAGTGTTTCCCGCAGCGACTGCTCCGGAAAGGGAAACGAAGGATGAGCGGTTGCGAATCCGATGAGGACTACGTTTGCAGCGGTCACGGACCCGAGATCGAGGGCGGTCTGGCTGGCGGGCAGCCAATAGGCATGTGTCCCACGCCTCTCAAGCTGCCGCACCACTTCTGAGTTCAGGCCTTCATCCGAATTAACAAACGCGGCCCCACCGGCTTTGAGGAAAATGAGGCTTCTCAGAGCTTCATTCTTGTCGAGACCCAGCACGACGTCCGCCGTGCCGCGCCGAATAAGCGGCGACTGGATGCCCCCGACCTTGAGATGGGATACCACCGAGCCGCCCCGCTGGCTCATACCGTGCGACTCCGCCGCGATCGCCGGCAAACCCAACCGGATGGCAGCCAGCGTTAACAGGCGGGTGGCGAAGATCACGCCCTGGCCGCCGACGCCGGCAATCACGACTCGCAGCTCTTTGAGCTCTGGGGCGCTCATGCGATCACCCTATGGAGGATACGGCCGCGAATCAGGGAAGAGGTGTGCATCGCACGTTGCATATGCTGTTTTTTCAGATCTGAGGGGCTCATGCGATCCTCCTCGGGAGGCTGAGGTCCCTACAACAGAGGAACTCGTTGCTGGCGATCTTCAGGCGCAGCTCCCCCACATCCGAGACGCTCACACCAAAACCTTCGGAACGATGAAGCCTTTGTAGCAGGCATCGATGCACTGGCCGCAATCGATGCAGGTCTTCTCATCGATATCGACCCGACTGGAATCCGGGCGCAGTATCAGGGCAGGGCATTCGAATGCCTCGGTGCAGTAACGGCATCCGTCGCACTCTTCCGTCACCACCACTGGGATTGGATTTTCTTGAATGGAGACCGGATCGTAGAGAACACAAGGCCGATCGGCGATTACGACCGCCACACCGCCACCAGGCGACTGAGTGTGCTCGTAGGCTTTGCGGACGATCTGACGGAACCCCTCCTGGCTATAGGGATCGGTCACCTCGATGAAATCCACTCCGCAGGCACGAACCAGATCCGGTATGGATGCGGTGCGGGCCGCGGGAGTCCCGTCCGCTAAGTTGCTGCTCTCCGCGGTTGGCTGGAAGCCGGTCATGGCCGTCGTGTGATTATCCAGAATGATGAGTACGAAGCGTGAGTCGGTATGGACCGCGTTGATCAAGGGCACAATGCCGGAGTGAATGAAGGTCGAATCGCCGATGGAGGCGATGATCGGCCGCGATTCTCCAACGAGCCGTCCAGCCTGGTAGAGACCGTCGGCCATGCTGACCGCGGCGCCCATGTCGACGAAGGTATCAACCGCTCTGAGATTGGTGCCCAGGGTGTAGCAACCGATGTCTCCTGGATAGATCGCTCTGGGTCCAAACTCGCGCTTGAGCGCGAAGAAGGCGGAGCGGTGGGAGCAACCCGGGCAAAGCCGCGGTCCGCGGAGGGGCAGATCGAGAGCATCGATGGCCGTTTGAAGGGCCGGATCATCGGGTGGGGGATTCACATCGAAGCCAGCCGCGTCCAATGCCTCAGCAAGGATGGTAGACACGATCTCTGGAGAGAGCTCTCCGGCCCCGGGAACGAATCCGTCCCGGCGGCCGTAGACGCCAATCTGCTCCGGCAGCTGCAGCTCAATGCAGGCGTCGGGTTCTTCAAGAACGACCACCATATCCAGACCCCTGACGAACTGGCTCACCAGACGACGAGGGAGCGGGTAGGGGGTTCCGATCTTGAGAATCGGGATCGTGGCACCCAGCTCGGCAAGGGCTTGCCTCGCGGTCTCAAAGGCCACGCCGGAAGCGATCAAGCCCACCTTGCTGGAGCTGTCTTCATGGATGATGTAGTTAAGCTCCGAAGCCGCGAAGCGGGCTTCGATTTCGCGCAATTTCTCATTGAGTTCGATGTGCAGCCGATAGCGGAGCTTTGGGGTCGCCGTCCAATGCGCCGGATCCTTCTTGAAGCGGGCCTTTGTCGGCGACCCGTCTGTCGGAAGGGTATCATCGACGGCGATGCCTTGAAGCGCATGACAGACGCGAGTGGTCGGGCGCAGCATGGTGGGGATGCCGAATTCCTCCGACAGGGCGAATGCCGCCTGCACCATACTGCGTGCTTCTTCGGGACTGGAGGGGTCGAAGACGGGAACCTTTGCATTCAGCGCCATGAGGCGCGAATCCTGTTCCGTTTGTGAGGAGTGGGGCCCCGGGTCGTCGGCGGGGATCACGATGAATCCTCCTTTGACCCCCGTGTAGGCCGAGCTAAAGAGCGGATCCGAGGCCACATTGAGCCCGACCTGTTTCATGGCCACCGCCGCCCGCAGGCCGGTCCAGCTGGCGGCCAGCGCTACTTCGTAGGCCACCTTTTCGTTGGTCGACCACTCCGTATGAATTTCACGCTCAAGCAGGCGCTTGTGTTTGATGACCCCCGCCAGGATTTCTGAGCTGGGAGTGCCCGGGTATGCGGTCGCAACCCGGCAGCCATTTTCGACCAGGCCAAGCCCTATAGCTTCGTTCCCGAGCAGGATTTCTACCGCCACGTGGGTCTCCGGCAGGTTAGTCTTCGACACGTTAGTCTTCGA
>JBGMQN010000009.1:19968-21827 GCA_048054495.1 Anaerolineales bacterium | reverse complement strand
TCTTGCGTCAAGAACGTTGGTCGCCTCACGTCAGATGTGACTCTGGAGTGGGGGCGATCAACAGGACGCGTCCAGGGGATTGCTGAAACGGCAAGCTCAAGTGAGGAATTCACGACATCAACCACTGATGCTGAATCAAGTTGGAGGATCCTGCCGTCCCAACGGCAGGATCCTCCGGCTATTCCGGACTTCCTAGGCGGGTGCGGGTACCTCCGGAAGGTGGGTCATAGCTTCCTTGACCTTCGCCTCTGGGTACTCGTAGTTCACCAGTTCGCCCTTGAGATAGCTGTCGTAAGCGCCCAAATCGAAGTGGCCATGCCCAGACAGGTTGAAGGCAATGACCTTCTTCTCTCCAGCCTCTTTGGCTTGAAGCGCCTCATCGATGACCACCCTTATCGCATGGGCAGATTCGGGAGCCGGCAAGATGCCTTCGGCTCGCGCAAACTGAACTGCCGCGTCGAAAGTCTCAACCTGTCCCACTGCCACGGCTTCGATATCCCCATGGTCATAGAGCGCGGAGACATGCGGAGACATGCCGTGATAGCGAAGACCACCGGCGTGGATGCCGGGCGGGACGAACGAGTGGCCCAGCGTGTGCATCTTCACGATGGGAGCCATTTCGGCGGAGTCGCCGTAGTCGAAGGCATATTCGCCACGCGTCAGCGTGGGGCATGCGGTCGGTTCGACCCCGACGAAGCGTGTCGTATGCCCGTTGGTCCAGTTCTCGTGCAGGAAGGGGAACACGAAGCCCGAGAAATTGCTTCCTCCACCGACGCATCCGATGAGGACATCGGGGTACTCATCGGCCATCTCGAACTGCTTCAAGGCCTCCAGGCCGACGACGGTTTGATGCATCAAGACCGGTCCCAGCACGGATCCAAGTGAATACTTGAGCTTGCCTTCCGAGGCGAGGGCCGCCATAACCGCCTCAGAAATGGCGATTCCCAGTGAGCCCGGGTGCTCCGGGTCCTCCTGCAGCAGCTTCTGCCCGTATTCGGTCTTGTCCGACGGGCTTGGCGTAACATCCGCGCCATAGGTTTCCATGATGATGCGTCGATAGGGCTTCTGGTCGTAGGAGACGCGCACCATGTAGACGTGACACTCCAGACCGAAGAAGCTGCACGCCATTGCTAGCGCGGATCCCCACTGGCCGGCCCCGGTCTCGGTCGCGAATCCGGTAAGGCCCTCCTCCTTCGCATAGAATGCCTGCGGTACGGATGTGTTCGGCTTGTGGGAGCCCACGGGAGACACACCCTCATACTTGAAGTAGATGTGAGCGGGCGTGTCGAGCGCCTGCTCCAGCCGACGGGCGCGGACAAGGGGAGACGGCCGCCAGAGCTTGTAGATCTCCCGCACCGGTCCGGGGATTTCAATCCAACGCTCGCTGCTGACCGCCTCCATGACGAATTGCATCGGGAAGAGCGCGCCCAGAAAATCGGGGGTGACGGGCTCCTTGGTGCCCGGGTGCAGCACGGGTCCCGGATCGGCGGGCAAATCGGGGTTGATGTTGTACCAGGCCTCGGGCAGATCCGTCTCGTCCAACACGTATTGATATTTATCGCTCATGCTCTCCTCCTGGGAGTCTTAGTGAATGCATCCGGTCTTTGAGATGTGGAACCTCTCCTCCTAGACGTCCTCCCTTCTCACCGCATTCTCGATTAGAGCATATTACCCGAGTAATGAATAAATTAGATCCCAGCCTACAAAGGCCGGCGTGTATAGATCGCCCTGAAATTGAGCAACAGCACCAGTTGGCACTCCTCACAACCTTCTGGGAAGGCCTCCGGAGGGATGGATTCCGCCCGAACTTCGAATCCCAACTCCGAGTAGAGCTCTTCGACCTCATTCAGCCGCTGCCC
>JBGMQN010000009.1:13643-19868 GCA_048054495.1 Anaerolineales bacterium | reverse complement strand
ACCCGCAGGTGACCCAGGACCGCCGCCCCGACTGCGCCCAGGAATTGAACCAGATCATCCGCCGGCATGTTGACCGGCACGTCCAGCTTGTCACGGACAACCTCGGCCATTACCGGGAAACGCAGGATCCCGCCGGCCACGGTGACCTCCGGTTCCATTCTCACCCGTTTAATGAGCTGCGCTGAGCGGTCCACCAGGGAGACCATCGCTCCATGCATAATGTCCGCCGGGGCGCTGCCCTGGGAGAGGTGGTTGATAACCTCCGATTCGGCGAAAACCGCACATACCCCTGAGATCGGTACGGTTTCCTTGGACGTGAGTATCAGAGCGCCAATCTCTTCTGTGCTAAAGCCCATATAGCGCGCCGTTTTCTCAAGGAAGGCGCCCGTTCCGGCGGCACATTTGTCATTGAGGCGGAAGGAGGTGACCCGCGCCTGATCGTCAAGGCGCATGGCTTTCATGGTCTGCCCGCCAATGTCGAGCACGGTCCGTGTTCCCGGAAAGAAAAACTTGCTGCCACGCGCGGCGGCCGTCAGGTCTGTCACGTTCACATCACGGAAGGAGACCTGATAACGTCCATACCCAGTGCTCACGACATAAGAAATCTGGTCTTTGCTGAGACGCGCGCCGTCCAGCGCCTGCTCGAACGCAAGCTGCGCGGCCTGGTCCAGCTTGAAACCGGTATTGACCATGGACTTCCCAACGATCTGATCGCTATCGTCGAGGATGATGGCTTTTGTATAGGTGGATCCCACATCCAGTCCCGCGGCGTAGGTCACGCGACTTCCTCCTTGGCCTTGAGCGGAACCCGGCTGCCCATGATGTAGTCCAGGGCAAACAACGCCGCCCCAATCGCGCCCATGTAGTGCGAATCCTCGCTGACATTGACCTCAAGCCCCAGCGTCTCATTTAAGACGTGAACCATGCCCACGTTGCGAGCCACGCCGCCAGTGAAGGAAAGCTGCTCCTCAATCCCGACCCGGCGCAGCAGACCGATGGAACGCGATCCGATGGATTGGTGAACACCGAGCAGAATGTCGTCGATGGCTTTGCCTTTGCCGAGCCAGGACAAGACCTCTGATTCGGCGAACACCGTGCAGGTGGTGCTGATGCGGACCGGATTCTCGGCTTGAAGGGCGGTCGGCCCAAGTTCACCAATCGGGATGTCCAGAGCTGAAGATGCGGCGCCCAGGAAGCGCCCAGTGCCCGCAGCGCACTTGTCATTCATGCAGAAATCCAGGATCTCACCCTGGGGGCCGACGCGGATCGCTTTGGTATCCTGTCCGCCCATATCCAGCACCGTCTTCGTATCTGGGAACATGTGGACCGCGCCACGACCATGACAGCTGATTTCGGTCACCTGAGTGTTTCCAAAGGTCACCCGGTAGCGCCCGTACCCAGTCCCCACGATGTATTCGACCTCCTCTTCGCGCAGGCCGCTGCTCTCCAGGGCATTGATATAGACCTTTTCGGCGGCCGCTATGACGTTGGATCCAGTATCGATCAAGGCGCGCGCCACGATTTCTTTGTTCTCATCGATAATGATCGCCTTAGTCTGTGTCGAACCGACGTCGACCCCTGCAGCGTAGGCCATGTCTTACTCCTGTCTTCGGAGCTTTCGGGCGTTGAGGCCCTCAAAAAACGCGTCAATTCGGTTCTTTAGCTGTGCTTCGGACACCACGCGCTTGTCCATCATGTCTGATTCGATGAAGAGTGAGGGAATATCGGTCGCTTCCATGAGCGCGCGTCGGGTATCAGCCTGACCCGCGGAGGTCGTCCGGCAGCTCTTGATGGGGTGGTAGACCACTCCGTCAACGTTGAAAGTGTCCACCATGTCGATCAGGACGCGGTCCTGGAAGATCATGCTGTCCATGGCATCACGTACGCTGATCAACACACCCTCGGCCAGGCTCTCCATTGGCCGGTCGAGGTCGTATTCGAACCCCCGGTTGATGCCCCCGCTGGCAAACCATAAGTAAGTGGAGTTGACAAAGATGCCGCCCCAGTCGGTAAAGAATTCATTGAAACGACGGAAGATCGGATAGCACGGCACGCCCACAAAGATCAGCCGGTGCTGTTCCTCTTGCAGTGTACCGATGCCATTCTCCGACTTGTATTCCATTTCCTCGACTAGCTCAGTGAAATAGCGTCCGCCAGCCGCGGTCCCACGAAAGGCGTTGGCCACGCCCAGATAGATCGTTCCATCCGTCAGGGCGTTGAAGACTGCAGGAGCGGACTGATTCAGCTCGAGAACGCGCCGCCATCCGCGGCTCAGCTCATTGGCGTGGCCCATGACTTCTCGCAGTCGGTCGATGTCAAAGCGCTTTCCGGTGAGCTCTTCGCACAATGTGATTAGTTCTTCGATCTGGGCGCTGACGTAGCGTCGATCTCTCTCAAATGCAGCTTCGCCGGGCCAGGATTGTTTACCTGCCTCGCGGGTGCCCGGAATATCCAATGTGAAGATCGGGATGTCATACATGCGCTCCCAGATCTCGGCCCATTTGATGTAGGTATTGCAGGCGTTGGTATACACCGCCAGACTTGGAGGGGGGATCTTCCCCATCGGGTGCTCGCCGCCTCGCAGCTGAAGCGCATAGTCCGCCTTGACGTAGCCGCAGATGTCCGGCGAATACCCGTGATCTTCCGCTTCGTTCAGGTAATCGAGCGCCACACGGCGGACCGCGGTCTGAAGAGAGTTGATCTCAGGAAACACCATCGGCAGGTCAAATACCCGCAGGATCTCCGCCATGCTGCCCATCACGAAAACATAGGCTGCCTGCCGGCCCGACTCACTAACCGTTGAAAGATTCTGAAACCACTCGCGGAACATGCGGGCGCCATCTTTGGCCCCTCGGCCCACGATCTCGGATGACTGCATTTCACTGACGACCATCGGATCTCCCTCGTTTGAAGTGTTCCATGCCCTAGAAGAAGAGAATATTCTCGGTGAACGTTTCGAGCTGAACCTGTATCTGGTCAAAACTGGTCATCTTCTCTTCGAACTCATTCAGGAAATAGGGCACCCCACTCTCATCCAAGACCTTGGCGTAGGCCACCTGCTCGTCGAGTCCTGGTTCGCACATCTTGGCCGCGGTAACAATGGCGGCCTCCGCGCCTGCCGCTTGGATGCGCTGCATGAGCATTTTCTCTTTTGGCTTGCGCAAATCGTGTTGAACCGGGCTGTAGGTGGAGGATTCCAGGTACGCCACCGCAAGGTTCATGAGCGGATCGCCCTCCGTAGGGACGTCATCCGTGATCCAGCGCAGGCCGATCAGAAGATCGTCGTCGACCACGAAGCAAGACCGAGAAATGACCCGCAGAAAATCAAGCGGAGGTTGCTCGCAGAAACCGCCTTCGAACACGACGCGGATCTTGTCGTGCTGCTTCGTCTGGCGCTCTCGAATTTGAGGCAGAGCGAGCTCGAGCAGCTCATTGTGCCGCTCGCGCGGGATGATCCCACCGATGGCCATCAGAACATACGCCTCTTCGATGGGGAGCAACCAGGGTTGCGTGCGCTTGATCTCATACAGCTCCCGAATCAAGCGGCGGTTCACGTTGAACAGCTGGATGGACTCTCGAAGGTCATCCTCGTGGACGGAAGCGCCCGTGATGTTCTCGATATCCACCTTGATGCGATCGTATTCATCCCGCAAATACTGCGCGGAGTAGGCCGAGTTGGCATTCTGGGGCAGATACAGGATCTGGCAGGGATAGGGGAAGTTTCTGCCCCATACCGCAGCGAGGTTGCGAGCCGCATCGCAAATGGGGTGGGTGACGAACATATCCAGCTCGACCGTGTCGCTCAGGGCCAGTTCAAGGGAGGTCTTCAAGATGGAGCAAAGGTAGGACCCGAAGCGAGATTCGGCTTGCATTGCGTCGATGGGAGCGCCACGGACCTTGAAAGGCAGCGCCCCAGCCGCATGGGCGATCTCTTCAGGGAAATAGACCTGGAAGTGTCCGATCACCTTTCCGCCGCTCTCGCGCCACTTGCGAACGGAGGGGAAACTGTTGTCCTCGAGCAACTCCAAAGACGTGGCGAGGATCCCGTCCAGGGTCTTGATGTCCGATTGATCGATGGTCTCGGTTGCTGTCATCGTTCGATTCCGTTTTGCCTGCCGCTTACCCGGCTGACCTCACGCAGTCCCTTAAGCACCAGCGGGGGCCCTTTCCGGCTGATCACGATTTTGTCGGGTGTGGATGCCAAGCGTCGAATCGATATACTCCTCGGCCGGATCCTTGAGAGTAGCTCGCAGCTCATCCATAAACTCGGCGGCCTCGATACCACGCCAGGCATCGGGCAGCAGCTCTTCAGG
Organism: Anaerolineales bacterium; assembly: GCA_048054495.1. Taxonomy (GTDB): domain Bacteria; phylum Chloroflexota; class Anaerolineae; order Anaerolineales; family E44-bin32; genus JADFRG01. The sequence goes on along the minus strand of JBGMQN010000009.1, from coordinate 15,555 downwards.
CAGCCGAGGATCCTCGCGGGGGAAGGCCGAGTATTCATAGGTCGCCCAAAACCGAAGCTCAAAACATTCGTCTGGCGGCAGCTGACCATCCTGAGCTTTCTTTGAGAGCAAGGCCTCAATAGCCTGACGATGCCTCCGAATAAATGCGGTGTATCTGCGATTGAGGGACGGAAGATCCCAGCAACGATCGACGATCTCTCGGTGTTCTGCAATCTCGAGTCGGGAACCGGTGAAGAAATGCACATAGGGTTCGACTTCAAGCTCATGGAGAAGGGATTGAACCTCCGCTCTCATGGGATAGGCGGCGATCATCGTGCCGGGTGAGAGCATGCCGTAGCCGCGCCATGAGAGGCCCGTGCGCAGATGACCCCGGGCAGCTCTCAGCGGCTCCGGGAGCGAGTAGATCACTAAGTGCCAGCGGCCATCCCAGCGCGTCGGTCGGGGCCCAAAGAGACGTCGCTCGCCCTCCTCCAGCAGCAGCTTGCCCTTAGGTGTTATCTGGTAGGCACTGCGACGACCGTTCTTGGAGGCACGCAGCCATCCCTTCTGTTTCATACGGGATAATGTAGATCGTGCGGCCCGCTCACCTACACCCAGGACCTGCAGCACCTCCAGCAGACCGCTGGTCCAGGCCGTGTCCCCCCGCGGATTCACATAATCCCCAAAAAGGTTGAAGATGATGAACTGGGTTTGCACTTTGGGTCGCTTCATAATATGTCGCACTAATTCGCCGGTAGGGGAGAAAGTGCGATATGTTTATCCTAACATGAAACTGAGCCTGGTCAATATCGTGACTCAGTTCACATAGAGCGGGTCACGCAGGAGCGGCTCATTGCTCCCGCAGCTGGTTCACCACCAAATCACCAATCTGCGTTGTCGAGAGCCCGCTCCGCGTATCTACGGAGGGGATCCTTCCGCTGGACAGGAGATCCGATACCGCACCTTCAATCCGGGTCGCGCTCCTGCGCTCTCCCAGATAGTCGAGCATCATCGAGACCGCCATGACCGCGCCCAGGGGGCAGGCCACATTCTTCCCGGCGTGCTTGGGTGCTGAACCATGAATGGGTTCGAACATCGAGGTCTTGCCGGGGTGTATGTTGCCCGAAGCCGCGATCCCCATTCCGCCCTGGATCATTGCGCCCAGGTCGGTGATGATGTCCCCAAACAGATTGGTGGTCACGATCACGTCGAACCACTCCGGGTTCTTCAGCATCCACATGCAGCAGGCGTCCACATAGGCATGGTCGGTTTCGATATCCGGATACTCCTCGGCCACCTGCTCGAAGGCGCGGGTCCAGATATCGTGCGGTCGAATGGCGTTGGATTTGTCCACCAGCGTGACCTTCGCCGAGCTGCCATTCGAGCTCCGGGCTTGGGCGCGTTCTTGCGCCAGTTCAAAGCCATAGCGAACCGCGCGCTCGCACCCCTTCCAGGTATAGACCCCATTCAGCACAGCAACCTCATCCGGCGTTCCGCGCTTCAGGTGCCCGCCAATCTGTGCGTACAGTCCTTCGGTGTTCTCTCGAACCACGACGAAGTCGATATCCTCCGGTCCCTTGTCCTTGACCGGGCAGAGGTGCTCCGCGTAAAGCTTGATGGGACGCAAGTTCACATAGAGATCCAGCCCGAAGCGCAGTCCCAGGATCACGGATCTCTCCACCAGGCCGGGCTCGACGTCCGGATGGCCGATGGCGCCCAGGAGCACCGCATCCAGGCCCCTCCATTCATCGATCACGCTATCGGGGACCAATTCCTTCGATTTCAGGTAGTACTCACCGCTGTAGGGGTACTCGACCGTGTCTACCTGGAAGTCGTCCAGATCGGTGACCGCCTGCAGAGCCCTCAATCCTTCACGTAGGACTTCTGGCCCGATGCCGTCTCCAGGAATCACTCCGATGGAATAGGTTTTCAT
>JBGMQN010000009.1:12441-13543 GCA_048054495.1 Anaerolineales bacterium | reverse complement strand
CCGCAGGTCGGCGTGCTCACGGCGCAGTTGGCCTCGATGAAGATCTCGACCAGGCCCTCACGGACCGCATCCAGATAGACCTTCTGGCTGCCGGGAATGATGACCGTGCGCAGCCTTGGATGGATCTTGCGCCCCTTGAGCAGGGAGGCGGCCGCGCGCAGGTCTTCCAGGTTGCCGTTGGTGCACATTCCGATGACCACCTGATCGATCTCCAGGCCGGCCACTTCGGATACCGGCTTGACGTTCTCGGGAAGGAAAGGGACTGCCACAAACGGTTCGAACTCCGTCACGTCGAACTCGTAATGGGCGATGTACTCTGCGTCTGGATCGGACTGGAAGGCCGTTCCGGGTCGGTCCGATCGACGCGCCACAAATTCCACGGTCTTGGCGTCTACTGGAATGATCCCGGTCTTGGCGCCCGCTTCGATGGCCATGTTGGCCATCGAGAATCGGTCGGCCATCGACAGATATGCGAACGCCTCGCCTGTCATCTCCATCACCTGATAGAGTGCGCCTTCCACGCCGAGCTGCCCGATGGTGTGGAGAATGAGGTCCTTGCCGCCGACCCATGGAGGCGGTTCTCCGTGGTACTCCAACAAGATGGACTCGGGTACCTTCAGCCATAATTCGCCCAGTGCCATCGCCGCGGCCGCATCGGTGGATCCGATGCCGGCGCCAAACGCGCCGATGAAGCCGTAGGTGCAAGTATGCGAATCGGCGCCTGCGATGAGATCTCCGGGCGCTACCAGGCCCTTTTCAGGCAGCAGGATGTGCTGGATGCCGGCCCGTCCTACGTCATAGAAGCGAACGCCGTGTTCTTCGGCGAAAGCCCGGCAGCGCTTAACGATCTCGGCGCTCTCGATGTCTTTAGCCGGCGTAAAGTGATCCATCACGAGCACCACCTTCTCCGGATCAAAGATGCGCGCGCCTTTGATCTTCTCGAATTCCTCGATGGCGACGATACCGGACAGCTCAGAAGCCAGGACGAGATCGACCCGGGCGTTGATGAACTCGCCAGGAGAGACTTCCTCCCGCCCACACTTCTCGGCCAGGATCTTCTCAGCTACGGTGTGTCCCATCGGCCCTCCGGACGGTCCGCTCC
>JBGMQN010000009.1:8811-12341 GCA_048054495.1 Anaerolineales bacterium | reverse complement strand
ACAGCGACCATGCGCAGGATCATTTCCTCTTCCAGCAGCGTGTTGGCGCTCTTGGCGGCGCCCAGGATCTTCTCGCAGTACACTGGATTGACTTCGAGGCCGCGCGATTTCAGCCAATAGCGAACGTTGGCCTCACCGCTCATGGGGCCGATCTCGATATCCGATTTCCGTCCTACTAAATCGGCGGGGACCCCACAATAGACCCGTTCCACCAGCCAATCATCACCCTTGCTCATGGCCTTTAGGATGGCCGCTGCATGCACACCGGTCGAAGTACGGAACGAGTCCGCGCCAACGATCGGGTAATTGAATGGTATAGGGGCTCCACAGGTCTCGGAGACCACCTTGCAGTACTCGGGAAGCCGGCTCAGATCCCGGTTCGCGATCCCGAGCAGGTTCAGATTGACGAGCAGCACCTCCATAGGCGTGTTGCCGGAACGCTCGCCGATGCCCAGCGCACAGGCGTGCACCCGATCGGCGCCGGCCTCGATGGCGGCGAAGGTATTGGCCAGGCCCATGCCCCGATCCCGGTGGCCATGCCAATCGATTCCGACATTCGGATTCACTTCATCCCTGACGCCGGCGATGAAGCGAATGAGATTCCGCACGCCCTCGGGTGTCGCGTGGCCTACCGTATCGGCCACGCAGATCCGCCCGGCTCCCGCGCGCATGGCTTCGGAGTAAACCTGGCGCAGATGATCCGGCTCTGCACGGGTGGTGTCTTCGGTAACGAACATCACCGGGAGTCCGTTGTCTACGGCCAGGGTCACCGCTTCGCGGGTGAGTTTTAGCAGCGTTTCCAGGTCCCACCCCTCGGCATACTGGCGTAAGGGACTGGAACCCAAAAAGACCGCGGCTTCGATCGCAATCCCGGCCTCCTGTGAGGCGTCGATGATAGGGGTGATATCGCTTTCAAGCGTACGCGCTGCGCTCTGCGGCTGGATCGGCATGTTTTGGTCGGCGATCTCCTTGGCCAGGATCGTCACGTCCTTCTTGAACCGTTCCCCCGCGCCGCACAGCCCGAGATCCGCGCTATCGATCTCCAAATCGCGCATCAAATACAGCAGGAAAACCTTGTCCTGGATCGACGGGTGGGTAATGGATGGCGACTGCAGTCCGTCCCGCAGGGTCTCATCGCTGATGAATACCTGCGCGGGATACTGCGGCCGGGGTCCTTCGATGTTCCAGTCGTAGATCAGATCCATCCCCCGCGGTTCTTCCATGAATCGCTCCCTAGGCCCTCACCGATGGCCGATCCTGCATCACGCTTGCCAGGGAGTGACCGGCCGCAAATGCCTTGAGGTTCGGCTCGCGGTACTTCTCGGGCAGGCGGCGATTTAGGGTCTCAATCCATATCTCCTCTGTGATGGGAAGGAAGCTGGCCATGGCGCCCAACATCACAACGTTTGCCATCCGGCCGTCCCCTAGATCGCGGGCCACGCGGGAGGCCTCCATAGGCAGCACCACACACCCGATCTGACGCATGCGCTCGATCGCGTCGTGGGGATAGATTTCATCGGCGTCCCTAACGGAGCCCGGGACGATCTCGTGATCGTTGACCATGATGACTCCCGTCGCGGGCTGCGCGTAATGGGCGAACCGCAGCGCCTCCAGTTTCTCCAGGCCGACGACAACGTCCGTCTTCCCGGCAGTCACGATAGGGGACCAGACCTTCTCTCCAAAGCGGACATGGGTCTCCACGCTGCCGCCACGCTGCGACACACCGTGCACCTCCGTCTGCTTCACGTCGTATCCTGAGTGCACGGCCGCCAGCGCAGTGATCTCGGCCGCCAGCAGGACCCCCTGACCACCAACGCCTGCAAAAAGGATGTTGTGTATCTTGGTCTCGCTCATGCCAAAGAAAGCGCCTCCTCCGCGAAGGGGTAGATGGCGTCCGTAGGGCAGACCTGGGAGCAGACCGTGCAGGCAGTGCAGTCGGCGGCGTCGATGATTGGGAAACCGTCCTCCGTGCGCGTGATCGCCGGGCACCATACTTTGAAGCACGCATCGCACTGGGTGCAGAGCTGCTCGTCTATGTAGTACGGAATGATGTCTCGCTGTTTCATTTCGGGAAGGCGCACGCATGGACCCTGGGAAATCACCACCGAAGGGCCCTCCTGGGCCAAGGCCTTGCGGATGGCGCCCAGCACCGCCTTGCGGTTCCAGGTGTCTACGACTTGGACATGCTCCACGCCGCTGGCGCGACACATCTGCTCCAGATTCAATTTGGGCGCCTGCTCGCCGGTGAGCGACTTACCCGAAGCGGGGTGCGGCTGGCCGCCGGTCATGCCGGTGGTCGTGTTGTCCAGGATGAGCAGGGTCAGATTGCTGCGGTTGTAGACCGCATCGACCAGCGCCGGCAGGCCGGAGTGTATAAACGTCGAATCTCCGATGATGGAAACCACACGCTCATGCCCCGCCTGCTCCAGTCCAATTGCGGTGCCGATGCTGGCGCCCATATTGAACGTTGTGTGGGATGCTTCATAAGGCGGTAGGGCGCCCATCGTGTAGCAGCCGATGTCGCCCGCTACCGTGACCTTGAGCTGACGTAGGCCACTGAATACCGTCCGGTGTCCGCAGCCGATGCAGAACATTGGGGGACGCGGCATGGCTTCAAGCTGGGTCACGGCAGTGTCCTGCAAGCCCAACGCTTGAGCCAGGCGGCCGGGCGAGTATTCGCCGATGACCCCGAATCGTTCCTTGCCCACCAGGTTGGTGATGCCGAGCGTCCGAATGAATTCCTCGATGAAGGGCTCGCCTTCCTCGATCACGTAGACGGTCTCATGCCGAGCGCAGAAGTCGCGCAGCAGATTGGCCGGGAGCGGGTAGGTCATCCCAAGCCGCAGCACGCTCGCCTCCGGCAGGATCTCCTTCACATACTGATAGGCGATCCCGCTGGTCACGACGCCGGTCCCGTTGGCGCCCTCTTCCAACCGGTTGACAGGAGTGGTTTCCGCGTATTCGCGCAGGCGATCCAAACGAGCTTCCACCTGCGGGCGCAGTAATCGCCGATAAATCGGAACCGAGAAGCGGTGCGGGTCGGGAACAAATTCCTTTTTTGGGACCGTCTCACGCTCTCCGAGTGACACCAGTCCCTTGTGGTGGGCCAGCCGGGTGGTCGTGCGCAGCATGACCGGCGTTTGAAATTGCTCCGACAACTGCAAGCCCAATCCCACGAAGTCCTTGCACTCTTGCGCGTCGCTCGGTTCCAGGATCGGGACCTTGGCCATGCGTGCCAGATATCGGTTGTCCTGTTCATTCTGTGAGGAGTGCATTCCCGGATCGTCGGCCGAGACCAGCACAAAGCCGGCGTTTGTGCCGGCATAGGGGAAGACCATGAACGGATCGGCGGCCACGTTGAGTCCGACGTGTTTCATTGTGACCAGCACCCGTATGCCGCCAATGGCGGCGCCCATCCCTTCCTCGAAGGCCACCTTCTCATTGGCCGACCACCGAGAGTGGACTTCCGGGAAGTGCGCCAGCGTCTCGAGGATCTCCGTGCTGGGCGTGCCAGGGTATCCGGCCGCGAA
>JBGMQN010000009.1:6938-8711 GCA_048054495.1 Anaerolineales bacterium | reverse complement strand
TCTTTCACCGTGAGCTCGGCTTCCAGTCCGAGCAGCCGGGCCGCGTTGCCGCCCAGGATCTTCTCCTTGGCCTGCTCGCCGATGGGGAGCTCGTAAACGGCCTCGATGTTGCGGCGAATGTAGGGATTGCCGGGCCAGTCGGACCCGTACACCACCTTGTCTGCCAGGCTTTCCAGCTTGGGGAAATAGGTGAGCAGGTTCTTGGCGGGCAGGCCGGAGATCTCGAGATAGACGTTTGGATGCCGGCGGGCCATCCAGAAGGCCTGCTCGTACCAGAATGGCCGCCCGCCATGCGCCAACAGCAAGTTCAGGTCGGGGAAATCGATGGCCACATCGTCCAGGTGAAGCGGATCGCCGTACTTGATGCGTGCGCCTTTGAACATGGATGAGCCGGTGTGCACCAGGATGGGAATTCCAAGTTCCTGAGCCTTGGCGTAAAGCGGGTACATGCGGGTGTCGTTGAGGTAGTGATGCTGGTAGACGGGATAAAGCTTGATCCCTCGAAAGCCTTCGTCCTGTACTAATTCATCGACCCGCACGGCGAGATCGTTGTCGATGTAGGGATTGGGGCTGGCGAAGGGGATCAGCCGGCCCTTCGGGCCGCCGCTCGGATCGGATACGGCGTTGGCACGGCGAACGAAATCGATGGTGTACTCGTTGGTGCAGGTTCCGGTCGTGATGGGGCAGACTTCGGCCAGCGCAACGGCGTAGTCGATCCCATTCTCTTGCAGGTAGCTGCGGATTCCCTCCGGCGTGAGCACCCGCTCTGCAAATTCATATATGTCGCCGTCGTACTGGCTCTGTAAGAAATCCATGGTCCATGAATGCTCATGCTCAGGGCGAGAGACGTGGACGTGGAAGTCGATGATCATCTCGAGAATATACCCCACTTTTCTGGTAAGCGTCCAGAAAGTGAGACATTACGATTGTAGCATGACTTCACGCTCGGTCAATAATGTGACGTCATTCACAATCAGAGCGTGCTTGGCATGCGACCGTCGCTTTGAAAAGCAAAACCGCCGGCGCCTTGGGCGATCCGCCGACGTGATGTTCCCGTGTCAGACGCTGGATGTCGTGCACGCTGACCTCCGGGAGCTAGGCGCCTTGTCGGACAGACACCCGTCCTTCAGGGAGAAACCGCAGAGATCACGGACTGGGATCGATCGAGCTGTTCGCTATCGAGGGTGACCAGCTGCAGGCCCAACTGGTGGGCGGTCGCAACGTAGAGGGCATCGGCGCCACGAAGAGCGTGATCTCCAGCCAGTTGAGCCGCCTGCCTCACCAAATGTGGATCCACTGACACCAGGCGCAGGCTGGAGAGCTCCTGGAGAAGTTCGACGGCCCTATGGGCAAGGTCTGATTGACCGGTACGGCGGGCGATTGCGCCGGCCACTTCCACCAGGAGGAATACGGGTGCCACCAGCAAGCCACCGCGGGCGGTGTGTGTCTCGAACCAGGCTTGGCAGCGAGCGTGATGGACGTCGCCCGGCACCATGCGGCTCACCCACACGCTCGCATCAACCACCATATCGGTCATCAACGCCTCCCTTCGCTGACCACCTCTGCCGCACTCTTGCCTTCCGCCTCCCAGTGCTTCCCGATCTCACCGGCCAGCCGATCCATGTCCGTCCAGACGGCATTGAGCGACTCCGCCGTCTCGGCCCGCGGTACCACGGGGACTATGCGAGCGATGACCTCTCCGTGATAGGTCACATCGACCGATTCATTCTTCTCCCGCACACGGTGCAGGATGCTGCTGGCCCTGGCGCGCAG
>JBGMQN010000009.1:0-6838 GCA_048054495.1 Anaerolineales bacterium | reverse complement strand
GGATGCAGACCGTCGCATTAGGTTGACAGCCGTGCCTTGGATGCTATACTGATCATGTCTCACTCTAGAGACGATCGCAAGATAGTTGCGATATGAGCTCCTGCTCATCGATCCACACCTTAATCGACATGTTTGCCCTTAGTAGCTGAGACATGAGCTCCCGACCCTCCATCCGCACCCAAATCGTGATCTTCACCTTGTTTGGCGAATACGTTGTTCCCTTTGGCGGCACTGCCTGGACAAGGGGGTTGCTTAGGCTGATGGGGCTGCTGGAGGTCACCGAGCGGGCCGCGCGTTCTACGCTCTCGCGCATGAGCCAGAAAGGCTGGCTCAGTTCCACCCGCGTCGGTCGCTACAGCCGCTATGCACTCACTCCCCGAGGGCGGCGGATCGTGCAGGAGGGAGGCGGTCGGATATTCGAGCCCCGCCGGACGACCTGGGATGACTTGTGGCACATGGTGGTCTATTCCATCCCGGAGCAGAAACGACGGCTGCGGGGCCGGTTGCGACAAAGACTGGGCTGGTTGGGGTTCGGCCATTTGGCACCAGGAACCTGGATCTCACCGAACGACAGAGCGGAGGATGTGGGAGCCGACCTCGACGATCTCGGCGCTACGGAATACGCGCAGTATTTTTCGGGCATGAAGCTGCACTTCGCTTCGCAGGAGGAGATCGTAAACCGATGCTGGGATCTCGCAACGCTCAACCAGGACTATGCCAGCTTCCTCTCGAAGTATGAGCCGGATTATCGTAGGGTAGCAAATCCGGGCAAGGCTCTGGATCCGGCAGAGAGCTTCGTGCAGCGGTTTTGGCTGACGCTCGAGTACCTTCAGTTTCCCCGACGAGATCCCAATCTCCCTCCCGCACTACAACCTAGGGGATGGCTCGGAACACAGGCCAGCCAGATGTTCCAGGAATACCATGAGCTGCTTAGAGAGCCGTCGGATCGGTACGTGGGCGAGGTGCTAGGCACCAATCCCCTGGAGCAGCACCAACTGGATTTCCAAGCGCGAGCAGCATCCTAGCAAGAACCTGGAGGAATACCTATGGATATGACCCGATACGCCAACGCCAGTGAAGACTACAAAGAGATCCTGTATGAGGTCAAAGACTGGATAGCGCGCATCACGATCAACCGTCCCCACAATTACAACGCCTACAGCACGGATGCGCTGGTCGAATTGGCGCACGCCTTCCGCCGGGCATCTTTCGATGATCATGTGGGCGTGATCGTGTACACCGGAGCAGGGGACCGGGCCTTCTGCACCGGGGGCGACGTCAAGGAATATGAAGCGAAATACACGCAGCGGCCGCGCGACTACTGGAAATACATGGTGCTGTTCGGGTCCTACATCGAGAGCATCATCAACTCCGGCAAGCCGGTGATCGCAAGGCTGAACGGGATGGCGGTCGGGGGCGGAAACGAGTCGCAATTGGCCTGCGACCTTTCCATCATCGCCGAACACGCCTACATCAAGCAGGTCGGCACCAGCGTCGGAAGCGTGGCTGCCGGCGGCTCCACTCAGTGGCTGCCGATCTTTGTAGGCGATCGGCGGGCACGCTACATCCTGATGACCAATCGGATCATTCCCCCTTATCAGGCGCTGGAATGGGGGCTGGTCAATGAGGTGGCGCCGTCGGTAATGAAGGAAGGAGAGTACGTGGAGCACGCGGCGCCGGATCAGATCAAGGCCGCCCAAAAGGGAGAAGACGGATACTCGCTCGACCTCTCGCTGCTCGATGAGCGGGTGCAGGCTCTGGCGGATGAGCTGCTGGAAAAGTTTCCCGAATCGATGCGCTACACCAAACAGCAGCTCAATTTCTGGAAGGACTTGGCCTGGCATCAGACCATTGGGCACGCGCGGGACTGGCTCTCCATCCACTACTCCTCCTGGGAGCCGCTGGAGGGGATGAGCGCCTTCGTTGAGAAGCGCACCCCAGATTACATGGGGCTGCGCAAACGGGCGGCGGAGGGGAAATCGAGTGAATTCCGATGGGGCGCATATGTCCAACGGTGCTCGAACTGCGGATCAAAGGACCTGCCGGCAGAGTTCGAATTCTGCGGTGTGTGTGGTACCGCGCTGGAAAAGAGCGCCGAGGCATAAGCAGGTAGCAGCACTCCGGGAGAGGGCACTGTCCAGTGGAATCTGCGGCGGATGGAAGCATGGAAAGAGCACGCAAGGCCTACGGACAGCAAAGCGCGCGGGAAAATGCATGGAGAGAACACAGCAGGCGCATCGACAGCAAAGCGCGCGGGAAAATGAATGGAAAGACCAGGCCAGGGATTTGGGCAGCAAAGCGCGCAGGAATATGAAAGGAAGCAGGGAATGGGAAGAGGCTTGACATTCGATCAGTTCAAAGTGGGCGATGCCTATGTATCCCAGTCGCGCACGGTCACAGAAGCAGATGTGGTGGCCTTCGCCGGCCTGTCCGGCGACTTCAACCCGCTCCATACGGACGCGCTATTCGCCAGCGAGACCCCCTTTGGCGAACGCATCGCACACGGGATGCTTATCGCCTCTATGGCGACCGGCATGTCAAACTGGACGGGGGTCTTTGAAGGGACGACGATCGCGCTCATGGAGCAGGTCATTCGCTACAAAGGTGCCGTCAAGTTTGGAGATACGATCCACCTCGAATTGGCTGTGGCCGCCAAGAAGGAAACCTCCAAGAGCGACAGAGGGGTTGTGACCTTCGATACCCAAGTGATCAATCAAGATGGAACGACGGTCATCGAGGGTCAGTGGGTGCTCATGATGCGCCGCGAGGCCGAGGTCTCAGAGGCGGCGAGCTAGCACGAGCCGTGGGGAAGGCCTCATCCGGATGATAGAGAAAATAGGAGAAGAGCATGCGATTTGAAGACAAGGTGGCCTGCATCACCGGCGCGGCCAACGGGATCGGACGCGCCACGGCACAGGCATTTGCGGATGAGGGAGCCAGCCTGGTTCTGGTGGATATCGATGAGGCGGGGCTAGAGGTGGTCACGAAGCAGATTGCGGAATCCGGCGGCAAAGCCGTGGTAGTGGCAGGAAGCATAGCCGAGCGCGAGCACGCACAGAGCATGGTGGATGCGGCTTTGGAGAACTACGGTCGCCTGGATATTCTGATCAATAACGCCGGCATCAACCGGGATGGACTGGCGGTGAAAGTCAAAGAGGGCGAAGTAAGCATGATGGGGGATGACAAATGGGACGCCGTCCTGGATGTCAATCTCAAGGGCACCTTTCTCTGTTCTCAAGCCGCGGCGGTGCCGATGATCGAGCAGAAAGGTGGGCGCATAGTTAACACCTCCTCCATCGCCGCCCTGGGCAATATCGGACAGGTCAACTACTCCGCCTCCAAAGCAGGCGTGATCGGGCTGACCAAGACCCTGGCTCTGGAGTGGGCGCGCCATAATATCACCGTGAACTGCATCGCCCCCGGCGCCACCAAGACGCGCATGACAGAGGGCATTCCCGAAAAAATATTGGAGGGACTGATACAGCGGATCCCGGCTCGCCGCCTGGGTGAGCCGAGTGACATTGCCGCCGCGCATGTTTTCCTGGCCTCGGATGAAGCGGCCTACATCACCGGCCAGGTGCTCTACGTCGACGGCGGGATCAGCGTGGGAGCCTAGCCATCGAGCAAAGCCAACCTCTGCCTTGGTCCTCGCCATGTCATTGCGAGAAGCGCAGCGACGAAGCAATCCCCAACACTCAGGAGGAGATTGCTTCGCTTCGCTCGCAATGACGGATTCCATCGGAGCTCGCGTGGAGGTTCGGTTGCCGCTGATCCGCTGCGAATACAGGAAGGTTCAGCCGGCATCCGATCCAACGGGAGAACTATCGTCATGACCGAGGCAGTGATCGTCAACGCAGTGCGAACACCGATCGGGGCGCACGGAGGGGCCCTCAAGGACGTGCGCCCGGACGATATGGCGGCCATCGTCATCAAAGAAGTCCTCCAGCGGGCGGGTGTCGATCCGGCACTCGTCGAAGAGGTTTATTTCGGCTGTGCCAACCAGGCCGGGGAAGACAACCGCAATGTAGCTCGCATGGCTGCGCTGCTGGCCGATCTCCCGACCTCCGTCGCAGCCGTGACCTTCAATCGCTTGTGCGCCTCGAGCCTGACCGCCATCAACGCTGCCGCGCGTGCCATCAAGGTCGGAGAAGGGGAGGTCTACCTGGCAGGAGGGGTGGAATCGATGTCGCGCGCCCCGTGGTCTGTGCCCAAAGCATCACGGGCCTTTCCTACGGGAAGCCAGACCATGTGGGACACCACCATCGGCTGGCGGTACCCGAATCCCAAACTAAAAGAGAGATACAGCAACGAGGGCATGGGCGAGACGGCGGAGAACATCTTCGACGAAAAGCATGTCCCCCGCGAGCAGCAGGACGCGTTCGCGCTCCAGAGCCACCAACGTGCCCTGGCAGCCATCGACTCCGGGAGCTTTTCGGAGGAGATCGTGCCGGTCGAGGTGCCGCAGCGGAAGGGCGATCCGCTGCTGGTCGAGGTGGATGAGCGTCCCAGACGGGACACGACGTTGGAGGCGCTGGCCAAACTGCGGCCGGCCTTCCGCAGCAACGGCACGGTGACCGCCGGCAACGCCTCCGGAATCAACGACGGCGCAGCGGCGGTCTTGTTGATGTCGGCCGAAAAGGCCGGTGAGTTGGGGCTTAAACCGTGGGTTCGAGTGGTGGCCTCGGCCGCGGCGGGGGTGGAACCGCGCACCATGGGCTACGGTCCCATACCGGCCACCCGCAAGGCGCTCGCCAGGGCCGGGCTTGAAATGGAAGCGATTGGGCTCATCGAGCTCAACGAGGCCTTCGCAGTCCAGGCACTCGCGGTAATGAGAGAACTGGGGATGCGTGAGGAGATCACCAATGTGAACGGTGGCGCGGTTGCCCTGGGCCACCCGCTGGGATGCACCGGAGCTCGCATCGTCTGTACGCTGGTACATGAGATGCGCAGGCGCGCACCATCAGAAGCGCGCCCCTATTATGGCCTCGCCACTCTATGCGTTGGGGTAGGCCAGGGTGAGACGACCGTGTTCGAGTGGATCGGAGATTGACAGATGCGACACGAAAATGCATTTATCCCTTACGGCGGATATTGGAGCACGCCCTTCTGCAAGTGGCAGGGCAGTTTCGCGGATCTGCATCCCATCACCTTCGCGGCCGAGGTGACGAAGAGGGCCCTTGCTGAGCGCGAGCTTGAGGCCGGGGAGTTCGACGGCCTGTATCTCGGCATGACGGTGCCTTCACGAAGCTCGTTCTACGGCGCGCCGTGGCTGGCGGGGCTGATCGGAGCGGAGGGAATCACGGGCCCGACGATCTCCCAGGCCTGTGCCACCTCTGCCAGGGTGATTGGGAGCGCGGCCTATGAGGTGGAGGCGAATGCCGCCAATGGGAGCACGCCTGCGCTGTTGTGCGTCACCGCCGATCGCACCTCTAATGGACCCCACATGGTTTACCCCAATCCGCTTGCTCCGGGAGGCAAGCCGGAAATCGAAGACTGGGTATGGGACAACTTCAGCGAAGATCCATTTGCCTGCAATGCGATGATCGAGACCGCCGAGAACGTGGCTCGTGAGCGGGAGATCCAAACGCAGGCGCAGCATGAAGTGGTCCTCATGCGGTATGAACAGTATCAGGCCGCGCTCGCGGACGATGCGGCGTTCCACCGCAGCTTCATGGTGTCGCCGGTGGAGGTGAACCCAACCGGGCGTAAAGTTGTGGCAGAGGTCACCACCGACGAGGGGATCTTTCCCACAACCGCCGCGGCGTTGGACAAGCTAAAGCCGGTGCTTCCGGATGGGACGGTGACCTACGGCGGGCAGACCTACCCTGCGGACGGCAACGCAGGCATGGTGGTGACGGGCAAGGAGCGTGCGGCTGAGATGAGCCGTGACCCCTCGATCGAGATCCAGCTTCTTGCGTTCGGTCAGGGGCGCGCCAAACGCGGCTTCATGCCGGAAGCCAACCTGCCGGCCGCGGCTCGGGCTCTGGAAGTGGCAGGGATCGAGGTTAAGCATCTAGCGGCCATCAAGACCCACAACCCATTCGCGGTCAACGACATCTGTCTTTCAAACAGCTTCGGAATTCCGCTGGAAAAGATGAACAACTATGGCTGCTCCCTGATCTGGGGACATCCGCAGGGGCCGACCGGCATGCGGCTGGTGATCGAGCTCATCGAGGAGCTGGTGCTATTGGGAGGCGGCTACGGTCTGTTTACGGGGTGTGCGGCGGGGGACACCGCGGGAGCTCTGGTGCTGAGGGTCTCCGAGGCCAATTAGCCGCGCTCAGTCCTCTCTAAAGGGTTCGGGCTTATCCTGCTCCTCAGGCGTGATCTTTCCATCCCGGCGCAGCTGGCGCAGAAAACCCAGCACCCAGGCGGCCGCGATCTGACCCTGGGCCAGAGCCCGGTCTGCGAGCCTGCGCGCCCGCGCCAGACGAATAGCTGGTTCCTCTCGTGTCAGTTCATACAGCTCGACCAGGACCCCATGCGTGCTCTCCGGGTGAATGAAGGCGATGAGCTTTCCACCGGCGCCTACCACGGGCTCATCGTTAATAAGCCGCACACCAGACGCTCCCAGGTGGTCGATGCACTCCGCCATGTCTGCCACTTCTAGCGCGATATGGTGCATCCCAGGACCACGCCGCTCCAGATAGCGGGCGATGCCGCTGTCGTCCTCCGTGGGCTTGACCAGCTCGATTTCCTGATCCCCGATGGTCAGGAAGGCCACCACCGCACCCTGAGCGGGAACATCTTCGACATGGGAGACTTCCAATCCCAATCCGTCTCGCCAGAACTTCAACGCTTGATCGATGTCATTCACCACGAGCGCTACGTGGTTGAT
>JBGMQN010000031.1:0-8660 GCA_048054495.1 Anaerolineales bacterium | reverse complement strand
GCGGACGCGGCCCCGATAAGCTTCGATGAGTCCACGCCGCAACGGTTGGTCAACTTTGTCCTTGGTCCCCATACACCGCGTCTGCGCGAGTTCAAGGCGGCACACCCCGAGGTCCGCATGACGACCGGCCACATGTGGCTGGATTCCTTCGAAGAAATCAGGTAACCAAGTGCCCTCGGCAGATTTCCGAGGGCGTTGTATTATCGGGCGGTCATGGAGCTCTTGAAAAGGCGCGGCCTCCATATTGGAGCTGTGCTCATCCTCTTAGTGGCGCTCGGGGTCACAGCCTATCCTGCTGCTCTGGTGGACAATCTCGAGTCGGCAGCCACCGCCATGCTTGCGGGCCGGCCTGATCTGGCCCTGCCAGCTCTTAACGATGCGATTGCGCTGGAGCCCGATATTCCGGAGCTGCACTTGCGTGCCGCGCAGGGCGCGCTCACGGCGGAGGATCCCGACCTAGCCATAGAGTTCCTGAATCATTTGCCGGAGAGCGAGCCTGGCCTGGAGTGTCTTCAATTGGATGCGGCTCTTCGGGCCGGAAAGATGGATGCGGCGCTTGCTCAGCTCCCGGGGAGCCGCTGTCCTGAGCAAGCCGCAATGTTCTACGAAGAAGCCGACCTCCTTGTCGCGGCCGGCGACTACCAGGCTGCGGCCGACATGCTCAAGTCGCTGCTAGCTTCGCTTCCGGCGACCCCCGAAGCTAGCGAAACATTGGGCACACTCCTTGCCCTGCAGGATCCCGAAGGCGCACTGAGCCACCTGAGGCTTGCGGTCGATCTGGACCCGCGTACCAGGAGCTTTGCGGATGAGCTCATTCAAGTCATAGAATCTGCCCGAAGCGACGGTAACCAGGCCTACACCCTGGCGCAGGTGGGCCAGACACTGGCACGCAGGGGTAGATGGTCCATGGCGGTGGCCGCATTCGAAAATGCGTTGGCGCTGGACCCCGGCTACACCGAGGCAAGGGCCTATTATGGGCTGGCGCTGGATCGATCCGGGCAGGATGGCCTTTCACAGCTTGAGCGCGCGGTGGCTGAAGCGCCGCAAGCGCCGCTCCCGCTCGTACTCCTGGGAAAGCATTGGCTGTTGGGGGGAGAGCCTGAACGTGCGCTCGAAGCCTATGAACAAGCCGCCACGCTAGCGCCGGGCGACCCGCTTATCGCCATCGATCTCGGAGCGGCTTACGCTGCAGCAGGCGATCTGCCGGCGGCCAAACTGGCCTATCAGTACGCCACTGATCTTGCCCCTGACGACGCAACGATGTGGTCAATGTTCGCGCAATTCTCTCTAGATTATGAGATTGAGCTCACTGAGGTTGGGCTGCCCGCGGCTCGCCAGGCGGTGTTGCTGAAGCCGAGGGATGCAGCCACGCTCGACCGACTTGGTTACACTCACTTCCTGCTCGGGAATCTGACTCTGGCCGAGCGCTTCATCTTGCGGGCCATTGAAACCGACGGTAGTTTGGCCAGCGCGCGTTATCATCTGGGCTTGCTAGGGCTTGCCACAGGGGATCTCATTGGCGGTCGAGGAGCGCTTGCCTCCGCCCTAGCGCTGGATCCAGATGGACGCTACGGCAATCTCGCTCGCCGCTCGCTCGAGAACCTGGATCAGTGATCTCAATCGAAGGTGGGACTTGAGCATTTCTCGCGCGGCAGTGCTCCTTCTAGGAATGCTGCTAGTCGCGGCCTGCGGCGTATCGTCTGCTCCTGGAGAGGTCGTCTTCCAGGATGATTTTTCCCGGCCCATAAGCGGGTGGGATCGATATTACGACGCGACCTATTCCTCCGACTACTATGAAGGGGGCTATCGCATCCATGTCCTCGAACCCAACACGGATGCCTGGGCGATCCCTAGCCTGGATTTGGCCGACGTCCAGATTGAAGTAGACGCCACAAAGCTCGGCGGTCCCGACGACAATGTCTATGGAGTGCTTTGTCGGTACCAAGATGCGCGCAATTTCTACTTCTTCCTGATCTCGAGTGACGGCTACTCGGGAATCGGGGTGTACAAAGGCGGTCGTCGCAGGCTGCTCACGGATGAGAGCCTGCTCCCTTCTGAGGCGGTCTATCGGGGGGATGCTCTCAATCACATTCGGGCCGACTGCAACGGATATCAGCTGCGACTTTTCGTGAACGGAATCCTTGTCGCTGAGACGCAGGCCGCAGAGTGGCCCAGCGGGGATGTGGGCTTGATCGCAGGAACCTATGGCCAGGCTGGAACGGAGATTCTCTTCGACAATTTTTCTGTGCTGCAGCCCGATCCCCAGGTCCCATGAATACCTGGGACATTCTCCTCCGTAGTAATTATTATGTAAGGTACAAGCCGTTGGATATAGCTCTGATTACCCTCAGAGGCTCTTCCCTCACCGCTAATGTATAATCGCGCCATGCCCACGAGAAAGGATCTCGAATCGCAGCTAAAGAGTGCCATTCGGGACGGCGACGACCTTCACAAGCGAACGCTCCGCCTGGTTCTTTCGGAATGGAAGCTTGAGGAAGTTGAGCGCGGTAGCGAGCTGGATGAGTCCGCGGCCCTAGCCCTGCTGCAGAAGCAGGCCAAGACCCGGCGTGAAACGATCGCCGATGCGGAGCGCGCAGGCCGCCCTGACATCATTGAATCAACACAGGCGGAATTGGGCTATCTCGAATCTTTCTTGCCCCAACCCTTAAGCCAGAGCGAGCTGGAGCAGCTGGCACGCGAATCGATCCAGGAGACCGGTGCAACCGATCCGGCACAGATGGGGCTTGTCATGAAGGATCTGATGCCTCGCCTCGAAGGGCGCGCAGAAGGCAAGCAAGCTAGCGAAGTGGTTCGCAACTTGTTAAGCTTAGAAGATGGATGAAAAGCGCCATACTCTCCGTCGCCGAATCTCCCGCACCTGGGAAGCTGCTCAGCTGTGGATCATATTCGCATTGGGTTTGGTCGGGACCGTCGCAGCGCTTTCAATCAGCTCACTAGAAAATAGTTCAGTGGTCGCACTCCAGGCAGGTGATGTTGCCGCACAGGACGTGCTGGCACCCCTCGAGCTTGGCTACGAGAGCGAGGTGCTGACCGATCAAGCGAAGGCCGCCGCAGAACAAGCAGTTGCAGATATCTTCGATCCCCCGAACAGCGCCATCGCCCGGCTGCAACTTGAGCGCCTGACGGCCGCGCTTGATTTCATCGCGGCCATTCGATCCGACGGCTTTGCGAGCTCGGAAGAACGCTTGCAAGACCTCTTGTCCATGGAAGACCTGCAACTGGACCCGCAAGCGGCGCGCGCCATCTTGGATCTTCCGGATTCGAGCTGGGAGGCGGTACGACTTGAATCTCTCTCCGTTTTGGAGCAGGTTATGCGAGGTGAGATTCGTGAGGATCGCGTGGGCGATGCCTCCCGAGGTGTGCGAACTTTGATCAGCTTCGGAATGGCGGAGGAACAGGCTCAACAAGTGGAAGAGCTCGTCAGTGCTTTTGTGGTCGCGAATGCGCTATTCAACGAGCAAGAGACCGCGCTTGCCCGCCGCCAGGCCCGCGACGCGGTTGCCCCAGTAACCCGCTCGTTTGCGCCGGGACAGACCATCGTGGCCCGCGGCGATCCAGTCTCCTCACTTGACCTGGAGGCACTCGAAGCATTTGATTTGCTCGAGCCAGCGAATCGACTACAGGACCTGGCATCGCTCAGCCTGCTGGTGACCGTCCTGGGTAGTGCAGTCGCCTTATTTGCGTACCGGGTCAACCCCGAAATGCTGCGGAATGTGCGCGTCTCCTGGGTCACAAGCGCGCTCTTCGTCATCGCCTCGCTTGGATTGGGGTATGCGCTATCGGGTCAATCCGTGCTACCTTACTTTTTCCCCGTGGCCACGCTTTCCATGTTGCTGGCCATCCTGGTGGGACCCGGAATGGGCGTGATGTCGGCCTTGGTCCTGGGTGCGCTTGCAGGGTACTTAGGGCTCCGGGGGCTGGAGATCGCGCTCTACTTTATGCTGAGCGGCGCTCTGGGGGCGCTAGCCATCGGCCGTGCGGAACGGCTGGGGATCTTCGCTTGGGCTGGCCTGGTTGCGAGCCTGGCTGCCGTAGCGGTGGTTGTTATCTTTCGAATTCCGGATCCGGCCGTTGATACCTGGGAAAAAGCCCGCATAATGGGCGGCGCGTTGACCACCGGCATTCTTTCCGCCGGTTTAGCATTCGGCGTACTGCTACTCATCGGAAGCACATTGCGCATTACCACCAACATTCAGCTCATCGAGCTCTCGCGGCCTGACCACCCGCTCCTGCAGCTGCTGCTCCGCGCGGCACCTGGCACTTATCAGCACAGTCTTCAGGTAGCAAACTTGGCGGAACAAGCCGCGCGGGCGATCGACGCCAACGCGCTGCTTACGCGCGTCGGCTGTCTGTTTCACGACGTTGGAAAGACTGAACGACCGCAGTTTTTCATTGAAAACCAACTCTCGGGACAGAACATCCACGAGCAAATGGATCCTGCGACCAGCGCCAGCATGATCATCGCGCACGTCACGGATGGTCTGGATTTGGCTCGGAAGCACCGGCTGCCACGCATAATTGCCGACTTCATCGCTGAGCATCATGGCACCATGCGCACTGATTACCAGTATCATCTGGCATTGAAGGCCGCCGGCGATGACCCGGACAGCGTCGATTCGCGCGACTTCACCTATCCTGGGCCCCGCCCCCGCTCCAAAGAGACCGCCATTCTGATGCTGGCCGACGGTGTCGAGGGCAAGGTCAGAGCCGACACACCGGAGGACGAGGCCTCACTGGATGAAGCCGTTGCCTGGGTCATCGAAGACCGGCTGTCAAGAAAGCAGTTGGCCCGCACGGATCTGACTCTAAAGAACCTGGATACCATTCGCAGATCCTTCGTCAAGACCCTCCGCAGCATTTACCACCCGCGGATTCGCTATCCGGCGGCAGCCGAAGGGAAGCTCCCGGACGATCGCGCAATGCCGGACACCGAACCAGTCGCCACAGCCAAGCCCAAGGAGGCGTGATCCTGCTGCTGGCAATTCCGAGCCCGTATTTGCAGTCTGGGGCAAGACTCGCATGAGCCTGCAGATCCTGGTTCAAGGAGGGCTATACGGGTCGGGGTTCGACCAAACCATAAGCGCGGCCGCCGAGGCCGCGCTCCAGGATCAGGAAATCAGCTCCGGGACATTAACCATCGTCCTCACAGATGAGCCTGGAATCTGCGAGTACAACCGCCGATTCGCCGGAATTGACCAGCCCACAGATGTACTCTCGTTCCCGGCCGGGGAGATCGATCCAGAGACCGGCTCAGAATACATCGGAGATGTCATCGTCTGTCCTCCAATCGCTCTCACGGGCGCAGCCATGGGAAGGCACGCTCTATTGAGTGAGCTGTGCTTACTCACGGTGCATGGTGTGCTTCATCTGCTGCACTATGATCACGACAATGAGGAAAACCGGGCGCGCATGTGGGAGGCCCAAGCGCGTATCTTGCGACGCCTGGGCGATCCGGTTGAGGGAAGCACAGATCGGTAGATAGGATACGCGTGATGAGGCCCCCTCGGGCTGTGCGCGTCAGATAGCAGACAGCTTATGCCAACCTCCCTCGCCAAGTCATTCCGTTATGCATTCTCGGGGTTCTTCTATGTGCTCCGCACCCAGCGAAATGCGAGGATCCATCTGGCCATCACGGCCGCGGTCGTGCTGTTAGGCGCTTGGCTTCGGCTCGACATCATGCAGTGGGTGCCGCTCGTCCTGGCAGCTGGACTTGTCTGGACGGCCGAGCTCATCAACACCGCTGTGGAAGCCGCGGTCGATCTGGCAAGCCCTCAGCAGCAATCTCTTGCCGGCATTGCCAAAGACGTCAGCGCCGGAGCCGTTCTGCTCGCTGCTGCCTTTGCAGCGGGGGTTGGAATCCTGATCCTGGGGCCCCCACTCCTATCGCGGCTCCTCCCATGAGGCGCCCGGCCGCTAGATCGATCCCGGGCGCTCCGTCACGCCCCCAAAAGCTCTCATTGCAACTGGCCTTTCGATATGTCATAATCCTCGATTGCCACACGGTGGCAACGATTCAGCGCGCAAACTTATGACAGACGACGTACGCACGATGCAAAGCAATTTGTATCGCGCTGCCACGACCTCATTTGATTTTGACAACCCCAGCGAAGCCTTAGGCGAGCTCCTCGCAATGGCAAGCGAGCTGACGGGGGCAGAACGCGCTGCGCTCTTTGAGTTCGATGAAGATGGCTCCGGCTTCACCCCCCGCATGGCCGAAGGCATTGCGGTCGGGGATCTCGGACGGCTATCATCGACCGCAGAACACCCCGTTCTTCGAGAGGTGATCGCCAATCATCGGGCGGTGGCCACCGATGGAACGGCGGGGTCGATGGGATTGCCGCTGGCGCCGGGATCCGTGGCTTGCGCTCCGTGTTTTACCGGCGGAAAGACCTTCGGCCTGATATTCGTTGCGAACGATCGTGGGCAGCTTTTCAGCGAGGACGACCTCTCCACACTGGAAGTACTGGCTGCCCGAGCAGCCGAGGTATTGGCCTATGCGCGTCAGACCGCCAGCCAGAATTACCTATTCCACAAGCTCTCCCTCCTGTATCAAGCCAGCCATTCCATAACCGGCACACATGAACGCGACGAAGCGATTCGCCAAATGGCGGCACACATGCTCAAAGCCTCCTCTGCGAGCATCTGTGAAGTACAGGTACTTGAAGACGGGATGGAGCGCACGAGTCGATTCCAGCAACCCCTGGGGCAAGCAGTTCCGCACACCGTCGTTTCCGATGGGCCTGTCAAGGTGCCCGACTATCCGATCCATGATCGGGTGCTCAGGGAGCTGATGCCCGCCACGATAAGCCTCCAACCGCCGGTCGGTTCAGGAGAGGATCTTGCCCTGCTCCAATCCGAGGGCTACACCGCCGCTGCAGTGTTCCCGCTGGCGGTAGGCAGTGATCCGTTGGGATTGGTGCGCATCCTGTACGAGCAGCCTGGCCGGCAGATTGAGGAACAGGAAGTGGAGCTGGCGCAGGCGATCGTCAACATCGGCGCGATCGGGCTTCAGGATGCGATCCACCTGGAAACCGCCGAATCGCGGGCCAACCAGCTGCAAGTGTTGAGTGAAATCGGTCGGGAAATGACCTCTACCCTTGACCTGGAAACCGCGCTGGAGAACTCCATGAGATACGCGCAGGAGATGCTTCAAGCGGAGGCCTGCGTGCTTTTCCTCTTGGACGAAGAGGGCAAAGAACTGGTCTTGAAAGCCAGCGGCGGGAGGGTCATGCGAGTCAAAGACGTGGCCATCCGACTGGAAGAGGGCATTGCAGGCTGGGTCGCCCGCAACAAGGAACCCTTAATCGTTAACGATGTTCGCACGAATCCCCTCTACCACAGCGCCATCGACGCGCAAACCGGCATGCTGACTGCCTCCGTGATTTGCGTTCCGCTTGAGACGCGCGGCGAGATCCTGGGTGTTATCGAGGCGATTAACAATCCGCGTGGCGCGTTCAACAAAACCGACCAGCAAATGCTCTCTTCGGTTGCCTCCTGGGCCGCGATTGCCCTGGATAACGCCAACCTCTTTCAACGCGTGGCGGAGGAGCGAAGCCGTTTGGAAGCCACGCTGGTCGAGACGGCAGACGCGGTGGTGCTTACCTCGCCTTCAGGACGCATCATCCTGATTAACAAGGCCGCGGGGCAGGCCTTTCGCATCAATGCCGAAAAGGCCATGGGGCGCCCTGCGGATGACATCTTCTTTGGGCACCCTCTCGGCGATGCACTGATGAGTCAAACGATTGAGCTCCCGACGACTTTGGAAGTCACGACTCCCCACGATCGCACGCTTTATGCGACCATCAGCGAAGTGACTGACGTCGGGCGCGTTGCGGTTATGCAGGACATCACCGCGCTCAAACAGATCGACAACATGCGTGCACAGCTGCTCGGCACTGCGGCCCACGATCTGAAGAACCCTCTCAATGCCATCCGGCTCGGCGCCGACCTGCTTGCGGACGCTCCTTTCAGCGAGCAGCAACGCAAGGCACTTCACATGATGCACCGCGCCACGGACAGTATGACCAATCTGATCACCGGGTTGCTGGAAACGATCCGTGTCGAGTCGACGGCTAATATCCTGTATGAGCCTACCAATATCAACGACCTGATTCGCCGTGCGATCGAAGACCTTCGCCCTCTGGCGGAAGCCCAAAATCACAGGATCCGTTACGATCCGCCCAAAGAATCGCTGCTGATCATGGGCGATCCCAATCGCCTCAACTCGGTCATGAGCAATTTGCTCGCCAATGCCATCAAATATACCGATCCCGGGGGGCTCATCCAGGTCACCGTGCGATGGGACGACGAAGAGATTACAGTTAGCGTCAAAGACAACGGGCCAGGTATTCATGAGGAAGAGCTCCCGCGCGTCTTCGAGCACCTTTTCCGCGGCCGTGCCGCAGTGCGCGACCCCAACAATCCCATCGAAGGAACCGGTCTGGGATTGGCACTCGCCAAGACCGTAATCGAGCAGCACGGCGGTCGCCTATGGGTGGAGAGCGAAGAGGGCAAGGGCAGCACTTTCAGGTTTGCTTTGCCACGCGAAGCGACGCCAAAGACCGGCTCACTCAGGCCGGACGAAGAACGCTAGACCGAACGCCGAGCGCATGCAGCATCGACCGCCCGAACCGGCGGTC
>JBGMQN010000077.1:3682-8726 GCA_048054495.1 Anaerolineales bacterium | reverse complement strand
CTGAGCCTCGGCCACCCGTGCCTCCGCAAGCGCAAGCTCTCCATCCAACAAATTCTGCTGAATTTCGGTGGGGTAACCCGTGTACCAGTTGAGGCTCGCCAGCGCGCTCCAGTAGCGCTGATTCGCGGCGGCAAAGTCTTTGTAGGCTTGCGCCCGCTGGGGGTCATCGGTTGACAAATTGGACAGTCCGCCGAGGTCACCCTCTTCCTTCTCCATTTTTGCCTTGGCGACCGTCACCTCGGCTTCGGCCGCCTTGATGGTTGTGCTGCTAGCGCGGTAACCTTCCTGCTGGTTTTGCCAGGTTCGCTGCGCGCCCTCGAGCGCGTCCTTTGCATTCCCGAGTGCGAGAAGAGTCTCGGCGGCGTTCAGGTCCGCGCCCTCAATAATCGCGTCGAACGCTTCCTGAGCGTCAAGCAGCGCCAGCTCATCGGAGGCCACGGCCGCTACCAGCTTTTCCCGATCTCCAGCCACGGCCAGAACAGCACCCGCCTCGACGATATCGCCCGCCTGAACATTTAGCTCAGCCACGGGTCCGTTGGCACCAAACCTAAGGTCGACTTCGCGGCCGGGAACCAAGGAGCCGCTCCCGCTGGCGAAAAGCACCAGATCTCCCTGCCGGACGATGGCCGTCTGCAGTTCTGCTTCGGCGCCGTTCGACTCGGATGGCTCATTGAATGCCAACAGGTATACGCTTGCCGGGATGCCGACAAGCAGCGCAATAGCTATCCCAATTGCAATCCATCTTCGATTCGATCTCATTGAACTCTCCCCTCTACGGAGAATGCGGCAAAGATACTTGCCAGGTATTCAGGGCTCATGAGGGAATTATGAAGAAACTATGTGAGGCACGGGCATGGCGTTGGCCTGCCCGAGCCTACCCTATCGCGCGCGACCAAGAGACTTCACTTATTCTTAACAGCATCACACGCGCGGGGTGTTACGATCCGATGTGATAAATGCTTGCCTAATGTCCATGGACGTGGATCCGGGGAAAAGGATGAGAAGAGTGCACGCTAGGAAATTGGAGTTCGTTTTCGCTTTCGCGGGCGTGGCGTTCCTGATGCTCTTCGGGCTTAGCTTATTGGCCAATCCGGTCCAGTCTGCCGAAGCTGCGAGGAGCAGCGGAAGCGAGTGGATCTCGATTGCCTCGGAAGGCGAAGTGAAGCAGTTCGGAAATGCTCAGGTCGATGAGAGGGCAGATGGCAGTCCGGCCATTGCCCTCCAGGCCCATACCGAGAGCATCACAGACATTGCCTTCTCTCCGGATGGCAGCCAGCTGGCGACTGCCTCACTGGACGGCACGATCCGCCTCTGGGACGCTCTGGATGGATCGCCGGTTCGTACGATAGCCGGCCACCTCGCCGGGGTCCGGTCAATCGACTTTTCGCCAGACGGCACCCTGCTTGCCTCAGGCTCAGACGACCGCACAGCGAAGCTCTGGAATGTTGCGGATGGATCCCTGGTGCGGACGTTGTTTCCGCTGATGGAAAGTAGAGTCGTGGAGGTGGAGTTTTCGCCAAATGGCTCAGTGGTCGCGCTGGGCGGCAACCGGTGTGTTGTAGAGCTGCGCCGCATGCCTTCCGGTATCCTGAGCCGGACGATCGTGCCGCTTGGCTGCGCGCCGGGAAATCCTGGAGGCTCGGTCGACTTCTGGGGCCTGGAATTCAACCAGGACGGGAGCCGGGTCCTGACCGGCGACGGGCGACCCTGCTGTGGAGGTGGCCTTCTCCAGTGGTGGGACGCGGGAGAGTACTCGCCCCCTGAAGTGCTCAAGACCGGTAACGTAGTCGTTCGCGATATGGCCTTGTCACCGGACGGCTCTGAAATCGCTTTGGCGCTGGTGGGTCTCTCCGACTTCTGGCTGCTGGACGCGATCACGGGCGAGGTGAAGGCCGTTCTTCCGGATCACGTCTTTCGTGTAAACGATGTGGAGTATTCGCCCGACGGGTCGCTGCTGGCCTCGGCCTCGAACGATACGGGGGTTGGTCTCTGGCGCGCCGCCGATGGCGTCTTGTTGCGAATGCTTCAGGGGCATCGATTGCAGGCCACCGCGCTTGCCTTCTCGCCGGATGGCCGTAACCTGGCCACGGGCTCGAATGATGGCGAACTGCTGATATGGGACCTGGAGAAAGAGCTCGGCCGGTAAGAAAAAGAGGCAGATCTGAACGCCGCCGATATCCGATGCTAAGCGAGGCGCATGGGACGCGACCTACGACGCTACAGGCGCCAAACAACCATCAACCTATTCATCGGCTTCATCGTCCTGCTGCTGGTTGGCGGAGGCGGTTTGGTGTATTTGATCTATGGCGTAAGCGCCCTGCCCACCTACCTGCTGTGCCTGGGCGGCGGGCTGGCGCCGCTGTTGTTGATTGGATTGGCCTTGCTCATAATGCAATGGATCGTGAATCGTAGTAGCTGAACGCCGGCCTGGTCCTGCTGAATCGGTAGCTCCACCATCGGATTCCGTCTCGGATTGGGAGAGTTGCTGACCGGATCCCGGGCCTCGGCGGGGCCGAACATCGGATCCACAAGATACTTGCCCGCTCCCGCTTCCAGGACAAGAGTGGCGTGTCTTATCAGTCTAATATTCACTTCAGCTCCTTCTCTGCTCGGCGCCAGCCCAACAACCCCTCGACGAATGTCTCAGGCCTCTCCAATACGTGATAGTGACCGGCTTGCTCAATCAGCTTCACTTCCGGATCGGGTAGCAGTGCTTGCAGTCGCACCCCTACCTCCTCCCAGGGCTGAAATTGATCGTTTAAGCCCCAAATGAGTAGGGTTGGAAGCTCCACATCACCTAACTCCGGTGCGACTTCTATGGTCTGGGAGCTGTCTAGCGCCGCGAGATGATGCTGAAACTCCGCTCGTCCTTTCCGGTCGCTGACCTTACTGTCCCAGAATACGCGCTCCCAGGTATCCTGTCGCATTCGACTGTGATCATAAAACGCCTTGTTCAGTTGATAGGTTGCGTAGGGATTGGGGATCAACCCGATCGACGCCAATGGGGCATAGAGGCCTGCCCTGGCGAGGGTGCGGAATAGTTTCATTGCCGGCACAGGCCAAGAATCCTCGACTGGGCAGTTGGTGAAAGTGAGCCGCCCAAGCCGATCCGCGTAACGGACTCCCATGACTTGAGCTACGGCTCCCCCCCAGTCATGCCCGACCAGCCAGACATCTTGAAGCCCCTTGGCGGCAAGCCAATCTGCGATGAGCTCCGCGGCTCCGAAGATCGAATAGTCTCCACCAGCGGCGACGCGCGTGTTTCCGTAGCCGGGAAGATCCGGCGCGTAGCAACGATAACCCTCCTCAGCCAGCCTCAGCATGACCCCGCGCCATAACTCGGAACCGGTTGGAATACCATGCAGCAATATCAGCGGTTCGCCATTCACGGGCCCCGCCCGGAGCAGCGCCAGGTGGGTACCCTCGGATAGTTCAACTAGGTCGGCAGAAATGGTCATTGAGATCCTCGATCGCGAGCGCCCGATACCGCCCTGGAACGTATTGTAAGGCGACCCAGACGATTTGCTTTGAGAATCAAAAAGGCGCCGGCCACGGCGCCTGCGAAGACCAGGTCGGACCTTGCGCCTAGAGAGCCACTTGCTCCATGAGAACCAGGATAAGCAGGCTGAGCAGAATACGAGTCTCCTCGGATCGGTCAATGTCAGACTGTTTCTCGATCTTGAAACGGCTCTCGAAAAGCCTCGGCTGTTTTTCGATCCGCACCAGGGTCGCTCCATCCTCCGCACTCACCAAATATACGAGCCGAGGGATGACGGCCCCCACGAGTGGAATCTCTCCCATGATCGCGTCGATGAACTTCGCAAATGAGTTTTCCTCACGGATCCGGAGGTTCGGTGGTCCGCCGTTCATGATCTCGAAACGGGTGCGCCAGAGGGAGCGCTCGCCATCGCGCCGGACGGAACCCAGCAACTGGCCATCGCGATCCGTGAAGTGATACTGAGCTGAAAAATCCAGGATCCAGTCCGGGCTGATGGTGTAGCGCAGCGCGCTTCGCTCCGCATCGGCGTAGACTAATACCGTTGAGCCGTTTTCGGACGGCGTGTGATTCATCATGAATATTAGATTGCCGGTCGCATCTGCAAGGGATACCTGGGGATCTCGTTCAGTGTTCTTGTAGCTTAGTTCGAGGGGATACTGCATCTAAGCCTCCGCGACGAATGCATTGTTTCACCCGCCCCACCTTCGCTCAATAGCGATCTTTTCCCCCCGGGTCTAGATTATGATTCTGGGCCGAGGTATCCGTCTTGAACCTGCAAAACGCTTTTCTCTACTTACTTACATCCCTGATATGGGGCTCGACCTGGCTGGCAATCACGTTCCAGCTGGGAACAGTCGATCCAGAGATCTCGGTCATTTATCGTTTCGCGTTGGCCTCCGGGATCCTTCTCACGTATAGCTTGATCCGCCGATTGCCGATGCGGTTCACCCTACGCGAGCATGGCCTCATGGCGCTCCAGGGTCTGACCCTGTTCTCTGTCAATTACGTTCTCGTTTATGTGGCCGAGCTGCATCTGGCCAGCGGCTATGTGGCGATCGCCTTCTCGCTCATCGTCGTCCTGAACGTCTTTTTCGGCGCAGTGTTTCTTCGAGATCCGATCCGCCCCAGAGTGCTGTTGGGAGGGGCGATCGGGATTGCGGGCTTGATTCTGGTTTTCCTTCCCACACTAGGAGGATTAAGTCTTTCAGGTGGCGCAGGCTTGGGACTGGCTCTTGCGCTGGCGGGTGCGATCATCGCTTCTCTGGGCAATATGGTGTCTGCCTGGAATCAGCGCAATAAGATTCCCGTTGTGCAGGCCAATGCCTATGGAATGGGTTATGGAGCTCTGATTACGCTGGCAATCGCCCTGTTTCGGGGGTCCGAGGTTAGCTTCGATCCTAGCCCGGCATACGTTTTATCGCTTCTGTATCTGGCGATTTTCGGCACTGTGATTGCCTTTGGCAGCTATTTGACGATGCTCGGTCGGATAGGCCCAGACCGGGCGGGCTACATCGCGGTCATATTCCCTATCGTTGCATTGTTGCT
>JBGMQN010000077.1:0-3582 GCA_048054495.1 Anaerolineales bacterium | reverse complement strand
AGCACGCAGATCAGTACGATCGAGTAGTAACCGATGACGAAGACCAGATATGCTAGGGCTCCGATTCCCATGACTACCACCCAAGCGATCGAATAGTCCAGAAGACCCCGCCGGAGGCCCGGCCACCACTCTCTAAACCTGAAGGCGGCCTTGGCGCTGTTTTGAGAGGCGACGTGTGCGGTGGCAAAGGGCAGTGGAAAAAGACCGATGAGCATCAGAATCATGCCCACAAAGAAGCCCAGGAATAAGAGGCCGAAAGTCAGCAAGTAGAAGGAGAAAAACGCCTGAGAATAATCCGCGCCACCGACATCCGAAAACGCAAAGGATAATATCCCCGCGAAATAAAGTCCCATAGCTCCGATTATGACAATGATCGCGGGTAGCAGAAATACGACGCCTACCAGGAGCACCCGGAGGCCGTCCTTCCCAAGCCGCCCCCAGTTTTCCCATGCTTGGAGCGCAGGCGGCTGGCCATCGATTACTCGTCGCATGATTTGAAGGATGTACCCATAGACGAAAATCGCCGGGATCAGCGGAATGAGGAAACTCAGCAGCAGTAGGCCCGCGCCCACTAGAAACCGCTTTTTCCAATCAGCGCCTGTAACGGGGAAACTAAAGACCTCTCGGAGAGGTGCGAGGCTGGATGTTTTTGCCATATCGATGTTTCTCCCTTCCTAACTGGCGGTGAACTTGTCGGCGATTGAGAGCGCGTGATCCACGATTTCCAATCCCTCACCTAGCTGCTGTTCGTTGATGATCAATGGCGGCGCACAGAAGATCCAGTTCCACCGTACGACTGTGCTCATTCCGCTATCGCGCAGGGAATTCGCCAGTTGCCGCATTGGTTCTGACAGTGGGGCATTGAATGAACTCATCGGCTCCCGCGAGTGCCGATCTTTTACGAGCTCGACAACTTGCAGCAGTCCTATCCCGCGAACATCGCCGACGGAGGGGTGTTCCTCGGCCAGATCCATCAACCCCGTTCGCAGCGCTTTGCCCATCTCGCTTGCACGCTCCACGAGCTTTTCGTTCTGATACACCTCGATATTGGCAATGGCTGCCGCGCAGCCGACGGCGTGCGCGCTGTAGGTGAGGCCCGACCAGAGCGGCTCGTTGTCAAAATGCGCCGCCACCCGCTCACTGACCACAACCGCGCCGAGCGGAATATACCCGCTCGTCAATCCCTTCGCTAAGACCATCATGTCCGGCTCAACATACGGGTGATGGTTGATGCCGAACCACTTGCCGGTTCTACCGAAGCCACTCAGCACTTCGTCGATGATCAGCAGGATCTGGTATCGGTCACAAATGGATTGGATCCCCCGCCAGAACTGCTCCCCGCCCTGAATCACTCCGCTGGCCCCGCTGTACCCCTCGAGCAGGATTGCGGCGACGTTACCTGGGCCTTCAAACTGAATGGTTTCTTCGATCTGATCTACCAGGGCTCGATCACCTTCATCTGCGCTCCGCCCGCTGTAGAGCGGACTGCGGTAGGCGTACGGATCGTGTACACGCACGACCCATGGAACGCCGGGTTCATTGGCCAGCCGGCGCGGGTCACCGCCGACGCTCGAGGCGCCAAAGGTCGCACCGTGATAAGCGCGGTAGCGAGCGACAACCTTCTGACGCCCTGTGACCAAGCGCGCCATCTTGAGCGCCGTTTCGACCGCGTCAGAACCGCCCAGCGTGAAGAAGGACTTTTTGAGATCGCCGGGAGTTAGCTCCGCCAGGATCTCGCCGAGCCTGGCCCGAGGTTCGGTCGCCATGCCCGGAGCGGCGTAGGCCAGTTGGGCCACCTGGTCCTGCACGGCCCGAATGACATGCGGATGACCATGGCCGATGTTGACGTTGAATAGCTGTGAAGACCAGTCCAGATACCGATTTCCGTCCGCATCCCAAAAATAAGTCCCCTCCGCCTTTGACATGCTGAGCGGATTCCATTGTTTCTGTGGGATCCAGCTGGTAAGGCTGTACGCCTTGTTCCGCTTAACGAGTTCGTCGTGATCCATCCGCGGGCCAGAGCGCTAATCGACAGCGGCCGCAGGACGCTTGAGGCGCTTGGCAAAGTGTTTGCGGAAGTGACTCATCTTTGGATTGATCACCGCCAGACAATACCCAGCATTCGGATTCTTCTTGTAGTAGTTTTGATGGTACTCCTCCGCTTCATAGAACGCCTCCAGTGAGCGGACCTCAGTAACGATAAGGCCACCCCACGCGCCTTCGGCGTCAAGCCGCCGGATCAGCGACTCGGCCGTCTCCTTTTGCTCTGGAGTGTGATATAGCACGATCGACCGATACTGCGGTCCGACATCTACACCCTGGCGGTCCACAGTGGTTGGATCGTGGATGCCAAAGAAGACCTCCAGGATTGAATCAAATGAAATGCTCGCTGGATCGAAGGTGACCTGGATCACTTCCGCGTGTCCCGTATTTCCTCTTCCGATGTCCGCGTAGGATGGATTTTCGGTAGACCCGCCCGCGTACCCAACAACGACCGATTCCACGCCTTCTACCGCTTCGAACACTGGCTCCAGGCACCAAAAACAGCCACCGCCCAAAGTCGCAATCTCACGAGGCCCATCGCTCACGCTCCTACCCTCGCTTCCTCAAAACCGATATTCATAGGTGTGCACCAACTGAAGTGATCCTTAACTTCCTGCGCATCGCAGGATGCCGCAGCATGGTTTGGCGAATGGTTGCCCACGTTGGAGACAGGTCCATAGGGTTGGATTCGTGCTCCCAGGGAACGATTCTAACCTAAGCCTCAGGGGGTGCCTCCGGAGGCCGGAAACCTGGCAATGGCTCGCACCGATCCAGCCAAATCTCCGGAATTTCCGCGTTAAGCGCCACGATTCCACCCACAATTGCGCAGGTTGTGTCTCGGTCTCCCAGTCCGGCCACGGTGGTCCACAAGGCCTGCTCATAGTCAAAGCCGTGGTGGGCTACTACCCAGAGGCAAAAGGGGACGGTATCAAAGGCTGCTATCTGTGCGCCGGTGCCGAGAACGGAAGCGGCGCGAGCGTGCTCTTCGGGGCCGATCCGCATCGCCTCCTCGACCCCTGCCCGGGTCAGGCCATCCGGCATAAAAGCCGGCAGTGGCTCTAGATATTCCTTCCCCCTCAGTGCTGGTTTCATGGGAGCCAGCGCTGCGGCTGCAGCCACCGCCATGGCGCCTGCCTTACCTTCCGGGTGTGCGTGGGTAACCGCGGCCGACTTCTCCGCCTCTGCGGCCGCGCGTTCCGGGTCGCCCCAGAAGTAACCGCCGATGGGAGCGGCGCGCATCGCGCCTCCATTCCCATACGATCCCCCATCGAACAGTGCGGGCGCCTCGGTGCGCCATTCGGCTCCGTCTGCATAGCCCGATAGCAATTTCATCGCTCCCGCACCGTAGCCTCGCCAGGGCTGCTCTCGGTATCGCTCTCCAAATCGGCGCGCGAGCGCATCTTGATCGATCTCTCCCCGGTAGAGCAGTTCCTCGACAATTGAGAAAGCCATATGCGTATCGTCGGTCCATTTCCACGGAGCCTTAGGAAGCTGACGCCCCTCCACTGCGGCCCAAGGTTGGGTGAAGAACTGCTCGCC
>JBGMQN010000093.1:35032-52555 GCA_048054495.1 Anaerolineales bacterium | reverse complement strand
AAAGGAAATCACTGGACTCCAGATCCGAACAATCGAAGAACTATGATGCTGCTATCGGGCGCCGTCTTCGCCCAGCCTCAGCAAGGGAGATGGGATCATGGATCGCGACCAACTGCAGGAAGACATACACACACTCTAAACAACAGGCCAGCCAAAATGCCGGGTCGCAGCATTGCAGACTGCATAAGGGATTGATAGGATGGGAATATTCCCCAGGCTTCTCGCAGCGACTTGGGTATCCCCAGGTAAATAGACGGAAACGAGGTGCAAGATATGCATCGATGGGTAATCGGAGTGGATCTGGGCGGCACGCTCATCCGGGCCGTTCGCACCGATCTTGAAGGTGAGAAGGTCGCGCGATCGCAGCTGCCCACGGAGGCGGATTCGGGCAGTGAGGCCGTCTTAAAGCGCATCGATACCGCCATCGAGGAGGCCATGCGAGACGTTGAGCCCGATGAGGTGTTGGGGATCG
This sequence comes from Anaerolineales bacterium, assembly GCA_048054495.1. GTDB lineage: Bacteria > Chloroflexota > Anaerolineae > Anaerolineales > E44-bin32 > JADFRG01. Next base: position 52,083 of record JBGMQN010000093.1, on the reverse strand, counting down.
GGATCGGAGCTCCCGGGCCCATCGATGGAGACGGCCGTATATATGATCCGCCGAATCTTCCCAACTGGGGAGATTTCTCTCTCACGGAACACATCCTCGATCACTTCGAACGACCCGCCTTCGCGGGCAACGACGCCAACCTGGCCGCGCTCGGAGAACATCGGTTTGGTGCGGGGCAGGGCGTGGATGACATGGTCTATATGACGGTCAGCACCGGCATCGGTGGCGGAATCATCAGCGGTGGCAGGCTGCTGCTTGGAGCCCGAGGATACGCGGCCGAGGTTGGACACCAGACTCTGATTGCCGGAGGTCCGATTTGCGGGTGCGGTCAGCCGGGGCATCTTGAGGCTTTAGCCTCCGGCCCTTCCATCATTCGCAATGCCAAAGAGCGTCTGGAAGCAGGCGCGAATTCCTCCATCGCCGACTTCGGCCCGGAGATCACGGGCGAATTAATTACCGAGGCGGCTAAAGCAGGTGACGAACTCGCGCGAGATTTATATAAGCAGGCCGGCTTCTACATCGGCCTCGGTCTTGTCAATTTGATCCATATCCTCGAGCCGAAGCGAGTGCTGATAGGCGGTGGGGTGAGCCTGGCGGGTGATCTGCTTTTTGAGCCCATTCGAGAGACCGTCCACCGGTATGTTATGTCGCCCATTTACCGTGAGGTCGAGATCCTACCGGCAGCACTCGGTGCTGACGTAGGTCTGATGGGTGCCGTGGCACTGGTGCTCTACGGCAGCGATTGATTAGTAGCGCATCCGTGCCGCAGTGGTAGAATGGCCGAACATAATGTTCCTCTGAAGCACATCACGCGCGCTTTTCCTCTCGCCGGAAGATCTCGGTCTTCCTACCCACCCAAGGGATTCTTCAGCTAGTCAGGAATCCACCGTGAGAGCCTGCGCGGTGGACCGGAATCCTCGGACGCCCATGGCCCCGAGATGTTCTTGCTGCGCGTTCGCGCGCTAAACAAATGACGGATCAAGTATCTAACATGGATCTACAGGAAACACTGGCCGATCGCCGCATCGTCGGACTTTGGCGGCTGATGCGCGGCTACCGGATGACCTTCCTCATCGCCACCTTGAGTATCGGGGTAGCGGCACTGGCGGTCGCCGCCACCTACCTAGTGCTGGGGAAGTATATCGATGAGATCCTGGTCGCCGAGAATGCCATTCGTCTACTTCCATTGGTGGCTCTGGCGTTCTTGGGCCTAGCCCTCATTCAGGGCGGCGCCACCTACCTCAGTGGTCGCCTGGCAGGCAAGACCGCGGAAGGGATTGCGAAGCGCATGCGTGAGTACTTGTTCGACCACCTGCAGCGTTTGCCTTTCCGCTATCACGATAAGGCACGCACGGGCGAACTGGTTCAGCGCTCCACCTCCGACGTAGACGCTGTCCGCCGTTTCTTTGCAGACCAGGCTATTGGCGTCGGCCGTATCGTGCTGCTGTTTGCGATCAATCTTGCAGTGCTGATCTACTTGGATGCTAGGCTGGCGCTGCTCTCGGTGCTCGTCGTTCCATTCACCATAACCATGTCCTTTTTCTTTTTCCGAAGGATTACCGACGCCTATGAGGCCTACCAGGAACAGGAGGCGACGCTTTCCACTCGTCTCCAGGAGAACCTATCTGGGGTGAGGGTGGTGAAGGCCTTTGCCCGGCAGGAGCATGAGCGGTCAAAGTTTGATGTTGAGAATTGGGAGAGGTTCACACGGGGGCGGCGCGTGCTCCGGCTGCACTCTGTTTACTGGCCGGTGTCCGACGTCCTGTCTAGCTTTCAGCTACTCCTGGGTCTAGCGGTTGGAGCCCTCATGGTGATGGATGGATCCATCACTATCGGTACCTACGTGGCCTACGCGGGGATCATCGTCTGGATCATCTGGCCCATTCGCAATTTGGGGCGGCTGGTGGTCCAGATGTCGGCCGGATTGGTGTCTTACGGACGAGTGGCGGAGATCATCAAGGAGCAGGAAGAGCCGCTCGGTGCCGGGGAAACGGTGCCCACCGGCGCTCCCGAAGGAGAACTGGCTTTCGAGGGCATCGAGTTTGGATACGAGGCCGGGAGCTCAGTGCTGAAGGAAATTGACTTATTCGTGCAGCCGGGACAGGTGATTGCGCTGCTTGGACCGACCGGATCCGGAAAGTCGAGTCTGGTGAACCTGCTGCCCAGGTTCTACGAATACACAGGCGGTAGCCTGAGGCTAGATGGTGTCGAATTAAACACCTACCCCCGCAGCTACCTGCGCCGACATATCGGCATCGTGGAACAAGAACCGTTTCTGTTCTCGCGCACAATTCGCGAAAACATCGCCTACGGCGTCAAGCGAGAGGTGAGCCAGGAGGAGATCGAAGCCGCCGCACGCGCAGCTGCCATTCACGACGTGATCCTCACCTTCCCCGAAGGTTATGACACGCTGGTCGGTGAGCGAGGCGTCACTCTATCGGGTGGGCAAAAGCAGCGCGTCGCGATCGCGCGCACGCTTCTAGCCGATCCACAGATCCTGATTCTGGACGATTCCACTTCCTCCGTTGACCCGGAGACGGAGGCCTTGATCCGGGCGGCCCTAGAGCGGCTGATGCAGAAGCGGACCAGCTTCGTCATAGCACATCGCATACAGAGTCTGATGAGTGCGGATCTAATCGTGGTATTGGATGGGGGGCGCATTGTCCAACGCGGCACCCATGAAGAGCTGCTGGAAGAGGGAGGCCTCTACGAGCAGATCTACGATGCGCAGACCCGCATCGAAGTCGAACTAGAGAGAGAAATCGCGGGTGTCTGACTTCGGATTCGAAGAAGAGGAATTCACCACCGGCTTTTCGGGGCAGACCCTGTGGCGCATCCTGGCCCAGGCTCGTCCCCACTGGCGCTGGGTGGTTGGATTCCTGCTGACCATCGCGCTGGTCTCCACCGTCGATTCGATCTTCACCTTCATCACAGCAAAGATCATCGACGAGGGCATCTTGGCCAATGACCGTGAGGCCTTGATGCGGTGGGTGACGCTCTACGCGGGCTTGATCTTTGTTTCGGCGGCCGGTGTCTTTGGGTTCATTTACCTGGCGGGGGTGCTCGGCGAGCGCATCCGATACGACATGCGTCGCAGCCTGTTCAACCACCTTCAGAAGCTCTCGCTCTCCTACTTCGACCGCACTCCCGTTGGATGGATCATCTCGCGTGTGACCTCCGACACCGACCGGGTGGCAGAACTGGTGACCTGGGGCCTGTTGGACGTCACGTGGGGCATCCTGAATATCCTCACCGCCATGATCTTCATGGTGATCATCAACTGGCAGTTGGCGTTGATCGTGTTCGCCTTCTTGCCCGTGATCGTCATCTCGGCGCTTGAGTTTCGCAAGCGAATCCTGACCGAATATCGACTGGTGCGAAAGATCAACTCCAAGATCACGGGTGCCTTCAACGAGAGCGTCACCGGCGTTCGGGTCACAAAAGCTCTCAGTCGAGAAGAGCAGAATCTGCGTGAATTTGGTGGCCTGACCAGCGATATGTACAAAGCCGGTTATCGCGCGGCGTGGCTCTCGGCCCTCTTCCTTCCAGTGGTCCAGTTGGTCAGCTCCTTCGCAATCGGTGCTGTCGTATGGTTCGGCGGCCTGGAGGTACTGTCGGGAGCCATGACCATCGGCGGCATCCAGGCGTTTGTTTCCTACATCGTGTTCATGCTCTGGCCGATCCAGGAAATGGCGCGAGTTTACGCTGAGATGCAGCACGCCCTGGCCTCTGGTGAACGCGTCTTTTCGTTGATGGATTCGGTTCCGGAAATCTCTGATCGGCCGGAGGCATTCGATCCTGGCAGCATCCTGGGGGATATTGAGTTTGACCATGTAGATTTCCACTACGATGCCGATAGCCCCGTGCTGCGGGATTTCTCGCTCCACGTTCCGCGCGGCGAGACCATCGCCCTGGTGGGACCGACGGGCGGCGGGAAGAGCACCATCGTCAATTTGGTGGCGCGCTTCTACGAGCCGACGGGCGGCGAGATCCGGATTGGGGGACAGGACTACACTGGCTTTTCACTGGAGGCCATCCACTCCCGCCTCGGGATGGTGCTGCAAACCCCTCATCTGTTCTCCGGCACGGTCCTGGATAACATCCGCTATGGCCACCTGGAGGCAGACGGTGACATGGTTGAACAAGCAGCAAGGATCGCGGGCGCTCATGAATTCATCACTGAAATGGAAGAGGGGTATGAGACCGAAGTTGGCGAAGGCGGCGTTCTATTGTCGGTGGGTCAGAAGCAGCTGATCAGCCTGGCGCGGGCTATTCTGGCGGACCCCGAAATCTTTATCATGGACGAGGCCACCAGCTCGGTGGATACGCTAACCGAATCGCTGATCCAACGCGGCATCGAGGCCATGATGACCGATCGAACCAGCTTCATCATCGCCCACAGATTGTCGACCATCAAACGCGCAGATCGCATCTTGGTGATCCAGGAGGGGAAGATCACCGAAATGGGCAGCCATGTGGAATTGCTGCAAGCCAGGGGGCACTACTACCGGCTATACACGCAGCAATTCAGGCGCCAGTTGGAGCAAGAGTACGAAGTGTTCGGTGCTCCCAGCCCGGCTACTGCGTAGAGATTAACCTAACCTGGGTTGCTAATCTCTCGCGATTCCAGCCTGGGCAGGAATCGGTTCGGCGGCTGCCAGTAGATCGGAACCTTGAATCGGCTCCTGCGATGCTAGAATCGTCGTGTGCCCGGCATCATCGAGCGCTTCCGCCCCTATCTCGATCTTCCCAATGGCGTTGTTCCTGTCACGCTTTCGGAGGGCAGCACGCCGTTGATTTCCATGCCCCGGCTTGCATCCGAACTAGGGGCAGCTGAGCTTCACATCAAATTCGAGGGCTCGAATCCCACCGGATCTTTTAAAGATCGCGGCATGACTACCGCAATTACGGAAGCCGTTTGGCGCGGCGCCACTGCGGTGATCTGTGCCAGCACCGGTAATACGGCGGCCAGTGCCGCGGCGTACGCAGCCCGAGCCGGACTCCGCTGTGTGGTCCTGCTGCCGCACGGCAAAGTAGCGAGCGGAAAGCTGGCTGCTGCCTACACGCACGGGGCAGAAGTGGTCGAAGTAGAGGGATCCTTCGATGAGGCGCTCGGCCTGGCGCGCCGACTTTCGGAGCGAACCCCGATCGGCCTGGTGAATTCGCTCAACCCCTATCGGCTCGAGGGCCAAAAGACGGCCGCTTTCGAGATCTTCGAGACGTTGGGGGCCGCCCCAGACTGGCTTGCGCTTCCCGTGGGCAATGCGGGAAACATCAGCGCCTACTGGATGGGCTTCCGTCAACTGGCGGAATCGCGGGGCGGCGATCTGCCACGTTTCTTGGGCGTCCAGGCCAGCGGATCCGCCCCGCTGGTCGAGGGGCGTGTCATCGACCATCCCGACACCGTTGCCACCGCGATTCGCATCGGCAACCCGGCACGTGGAGAGCAGGCCTTGCAAGCGGCGGAGGAATCGAGCGGGCGCATCATCGCCGTGCCGGACCAGGCCATCCTGGATGCACAGCGTGATCTGGCCCATCAGGGGCTGTGGGTCGAACCCGCCTCGGCAGCCGGCCTGGCGGGCCTACGGAGCGAAGTCGAGGCCCGGCGCTTGGACCTGAGCGGCCAGCGCGTGGTGTGTGTTTGTACAGGCCACGGGCTCAAGGATCCGCGTCCACCTGCGGGACCGACAACCCTGATCCAGCCAAGCCTGCAAGCTCTGGAAGAGCTGCTCAAATTGTGAGGTCGCTGCGAGTGAAAGTCCCGGCTAGCGCAGCCAATCTGGGTCCCGGCTTCGATACGCTTGCGCTGGCGCTGGATCTCCACAATGAACTGGTCATAGAGGTCATGGACGCGAACCTCGAATTACAAGTGGAAGGCGAGGGCGAAGAGCGTCTGCCGACCGACGCTTCCAATAGGGTCGTCAGAGCCGCCTACCGTTTCTTCCGAACTGTGGGAACTCCTCCCCCGGGTATGCGAATCCGATCGATAAACCACATCCCGCTTGGATCCGGATTGGGCTCATCCGCGGCCGCCATCGTCGCCGGTCTGGTGGCAGCGGATGCGATCGCGGAGACCAAAATGAACAGGGAGCAACTACTGGAGATCGCCTGGGAGATGGAGGGACACGCGGATAACGTGGCGGCAGCCATTTTCGGTGGGCTCATCATCGTGGGGCAGTCCTCCAGTAGCTTGCTGACCGCGCAGATTCCGATCGCGCCGATGCGGTTTGCGGTCGTTACGCCCGAGATTGATTTGCCGACCACCGGTATGCGAGACACGCTCCCTCGCAATGTGACCTTGCATGACGCGGCCCTCAATCTGGGTCGAATGGGGCTCATGGTGGAGGCGCTTCGTAATGGGGATTTCGATCTCTTGTCGCATGCGGCTGAAGACCGTCTTCATGAGCCTTATCGGACGCCGCTAATCCCTGGCTACTCTGAGGCCCGTTCTGCGGGGTTGGAGGCCGGCGCGGCCGCAGTGACACTGGCGGGAGCGGGCCCCGGTCTGATCGCGTTTGCTCCCGATCGCCACGAGGCCATCGCGGAGGCAATGGCTAGCGCCTTCCGCTCTCACGACCTGCCCGTGCGCAAGTTCATACTGGACCCCGAAACTCAGGGGGCTCGCATCCTCCACACGGCCCATTGAGCTGCCCTGGCGCCAAGAATAAAATGAACGTAAGGTCTGCCCGGGTTGCAATATCCTTAGCCTCTTAAAGAGCAGTACCTGGAGAGTCCGAGAGCGCCGGCCTAAGCCGAATGCTGCAGTGATTGATGCTCTAGCTAGGCCCCACAATCTGCTTACTCCTGGCACTCGCTCGGGCCGAGCCCCGTATCGGGGCTCGTTGTTTTCAACCACACCCTTTCCTGTGATGCGAGTCGGCATCATAAGCCCCCCCCGGGAGATCGTTATGAGCAACAAGGACAAACCCCTGGTAGTCAAAGGTGAGGATCCTCTGGATCGCGTCGGAAGGCGCGAGAAGGAGTACCGCACGGAGCTCGGCGAAAAGCCGCTTGCCAGACGCATCTTGATCAAGGCTGCCGGCATCGCCTGCCGCTTCTGGTGGCTTGGGGTGCTGCTGTTCTTGGCCCTGTGGGCGCTGATGAACCCCACAGTCATTAACCTGGCGCTTCTCGGGTTGAGTTTTGTATGGCAAATGGTCTTTGCCGTACTCTTCAAGTGGTGCAGTTCGGCGCCCAGAAGAAGCCCATCACATCTTCGGCTGCGGTACGTATGATCTCCGGCTCCTCGGGTTTTCGCAGATCCAGAAAGGTCAAATCCCCAACCAGCGCCTGGCTGTTGGCATCCGCGGTCAGGTAAGCCGCAAAGTCGCCTTTGGGGGTCCAATCGAAAGCGATGCTCCCCTCATAGTCCGCAAGAACTCCCTGCAGTCGACCCGCGGAATCGGTCATGATAAGCTGTTGTTGGCTTCCTGTGGCGCCCGCCAGCATTACATATTCTCCGTCCGGCGAGTAGGCAGGCGGCTGGAAATTCGTAGGTTGAATCCCCAGGCCCGTCTCACGGATGACCGGCTCCATTTTCACCAGTGAGAGCCTCGCGCCTCATGGATTGATGGCTACCGAGCCGCCGGCGTGGACCATCACTTCCGTGCTTCGAGGAGACCATGCCCAGTAATAGGGCCTCCCGCTGTCGACGACGGAAGTCTCTCCCCCCTCCGGCGGCGCAATCTGCATCGCCATGGCGGAGGTGCCCTGCGTAGAACTCAGAAAGCTCACCCACTGTCCGTCCGGAGACCAATAAAGGTAGAGGTGAGAAGATTTTCGGACAGCACGGGTAGAGATTGTACCGATCGCGGCAGCGTTTATCTCGTAGATTTCTTACAAGAAGTCTGGAAATGACGAGTATCATCCACTATGAGGGAGTTGAACATGCCTATCTACAACGAAGCAATCGAAAACTATGTGCGGGAGACATTTGCGGTCGAAGACGAGATACTGTCAACCATACGTTCGGAAATCCCGCGGCGTGGCCTGCCGGAAATCACGATTAGACCGGAGGAAGGGCGGTTCCTCCAGTTCGTTGTGGCTGCGAGCGGCGCTCGGATGGCAGTCGAGATTGGCACCCTGGGCGGGTACAGCGGGGTCTGGATCGCCCGCGGTTTGCCGCCAGGCGGGAAGCTAATAACGCTTGAATTGTCCGAGAAGCATGCTGCGGTCGCGGCGGATCACTTTGAGATGGCCGGAGTAGCGGACAAGGTCGATCTGCGCGTTGGTGATGCCCACGATCTGCTACAGGATTTGGCCCTTGAAGGACCCTTTGAGTTCGTTTTCATCGACGCCGAGAAGGAGGGTTACCCGGCCTATCTGGACTGGGCAGAAGCTAACCTGCGTCCGAGAGGGATTGTGGCTGGGCACAACGCCTTCGGTTTTGGAACGATCGCTGATTCGAGCGATCCAGATCCAGGAGTAGCTCCCATACGTCTCTTCAACGAACGCCTTGCCAGCGACGACCACTTCATATCAACCATATTTCCGGCAGGCGACGGGATTGCAATAGCCGTTCTGCGGAAGAATACTTGACATAATCTACTTCTCTTCCATCTGCTTTCGCTTCGCACCAACGATTCTTCCGGCTTTCTATCCTCAGAAACTGCTATGGCGGATTCATACGCATTTCTTACGACCCCTGGAAGCCCCAAAAAGGCCCGAATGCTATAATCGGTTGGACATGCGAAATCGCGTTAGGAGGGTTCAAAAATGATGCGATTCGACCGTTTTACGGAGCGGGCGCAAGACGCTGCGCAGCGCGCGGCGGAGATCATTCAACGCTACGGACACAATCAAATCGACACGGAGCACATCCTGTTGGCATTGATCGAGCAGACGCAGGGCGTGATCACGCAGATCCTCGAGCACCTGAAGGTCGATATCGAGGCCCTGACAGACAGAATCGACCAGCAGTTGCGTGCCAGCCCTAAGGCCAATATCTACGGCGGGGGCGCGGGACAGATTTTCATCACCCCGCGTGTGAAGCGCGTGGTGGACATGGCCAACGAGGAAGCCAATCGTCTCGACGACGAGTTCATCTCGACCGAGCACATCTTCCTGGCCATCCTTTCGGAGCGCAATACGGCCATCTCACGGTTGCTCAATGAGGAAGGCATCACCAAGGATCGAGTGCAAGAGACGATCAAGGAAATCCGTGGGGGGCAACGTGTCACCGACCGCAAGGCCGAATCCCGCTACCGCACGCTTGAGAAGTATTCACGCAATCTAACAACCCTCGCTAAAGAGGGCAAACTCGATCCCGTGATCGGCCGCGATCAGGAGATCCTGAGAGTTATCCAGATCCTCTCGCGCCGGACGAAGAACAATCCGGTGCTGATTGGGGAAGCCGGAGTGGGCAAGACTGCCATTGTGGAGGGGCTGGCGCAGAAAATCACCAACAACGATATCCCCGAGATCCTCAGCGGCAAGCAGGTTGTGGCGCTTGACCTGGGCGCCATGATCGCCGGATCCCGATTCCGCGGCGAATTCGAGGAGCGTTTGAAGGCCGCCATCGAGGAGATTCAGCGCGCCGAGGGCGAGATCATCCTGATGATCGACGAATTGCACACGGTCGTCGGCGCCGGGGCAGCTCAGGGCGCTATGGACGCGGCCAACATGCTCAAGCCGGCACTGGCACGCGGTGAGCTGCAGGCCATCGGAGCCACCACCTTTGATGAGTATCACAAGCACATCGAAAAGGACGCCGCCTTGGAGCGAAGGTTCGCTCCGGTATATGTCGACGAACCTAATATCGAAGAGACCATCGCCATGCTGCACGGTCTGCGCGATCGATACGAGGCCCATCACAAGGTCCGGTACTCCGACGAGGCACTGGTGGCGGCCGCTCGACTGTCGCAACGCTACGTTACGGATCGATCCCTACCTGACAAGGCCATCGACCTCATGGACGAGGCTGCCGCCAAGCTGCGTGTGGCACTCTACTCCCTTCCCCCGGACCTCAAGGAGCTGAAGAGCGATCTCGATCGGCTCATGGCCGAGGAAGAGCAGGCTGGCCTGGAGCGCGATTATGAGCGCGCGGCCGAAAAGAAATCCGACCGCCTGCGGTTGGAAACGCAGTTTCGCGAGATGCGAGACGCATGGGAGGCCGAACACCAGTTGGACGAGATCGTTGATGAAGACGATATCGCCGAGGTCGTGCACATGTGGACCGGCATCCCGGTCAGCACCATGCTGGAGACCGAGGCCGAGAAACTGCTCCAAATGGAGGAGCGCCTGCACGAGCGAATCGTTGGACAGGACGAGCCTATCAGCGCCCTGGCGGATGCAATACGGCGCGCTCGCGCGGGTCTTAAAGATCCCAGACGGCCGATTGGGTCCTTTATTTTCCTGGGCTCATCCGGCGTGGGCAAGACAGAGATGGCCAAGGCGCTGGCTGAATTCATGTTCGACGATGAGGATGCCCTGGTGCGCATCGATATGAGTGAGTATCGCGAGCAGCACACCGTCTCACGTCTCTTCGGTGCACCGCCGGGATATGTGGGCTACGAGGAGGGCGGGCAGCTTACGGAAGCCGTTCGCCGTCGACCGTATCGTGTGATCCTGTTCGACGAGATTGAGAAGGCGCATCCCGAGGTGTGGAATGCGCTGCTCCAAATACTGGACGATGGACGCCTGACAGATGGCCAGGGACGGGTGGTCGACTTCCGAAATACGGTGCTCATCATGACCTCCAACCTGGGCACGCAATTCGTCACACACGCCGGAACGCTGGGTTTCCGCAGCCGAGGCGAAGATGCTGAGAAGTCCGAGTCTGATGACAAGATCGAAAAGGCGCTGAAGGACACCTTCCGCCCGGAATTCCTGAACCGGATCGATGAGATCATCATCTTCTCCACTCTGTCGATGAAACAGATGGAGCAGATCGTCGACTTGCAGATGCACAAGGTGAGCGAGCGGCTGGCCGAGCACGGACTGAACGTGGAACTATCACCCGCCGCCCGAACCTGGCTGGCCAAGGAAGGCTACGATCCGGCCTTCGGGGCCCGGCCCTTGCAGCGTGCTCTGCAGAAGTTCATCGAGAGCCCGCTCTCCATCAAGATCCTGCGGGGAGAGTTCCAGGATGGCGACACCGTGATCGTCGATCACCTCGAAGACGAGGGAGTCGTGTTCCTGCGCCCCGAAGGCAGCACACCGGTCGAGATCGAAGAGGAAGTTCCCGCCTAGCCGCACTATCGAAATCGAAAATCAAAGCCCCTGCAATCAAGACCACTGCGGGGGCTTTTTATGCCTGGCCAAATCATCAGGCACAGGCTTCCTGCGAACGCCTCTCTGAGAGGCTCAGTGTCTAGAGTATGGGGACGGCGTCCTCCAAGAGTGCTTCAGCCGATTTTCTGTTGGCTTCATTGAGATCCCCCAGCATTTCTGCCAGCTCATCCAGGCGTGCTTCGCGCTCAAGCGGTGACACTCTGGCGAGCGTACGGCCATGCTCCACGCGCTTCTCTACCTGATAATGCCGATCGGCATGCGCCGCCAGCTGAGGTAGGTGGGTCACGCACAGCACCTGGTGCCGCTGCGCCAACCCTTTGAGTTTCGAACCTACGACGGTGCCAATCCGGCCGCCGATTCCCTGGTCGATCTCGTCGAAAATAAGAGTCGGTCGGCGGTCAGCACTGGCCAGCACGCTCTTGAGCCCCAGCATCAGCCGCGAGGTTTCGCCTCCCGAGGCTACCTTTGCTAGCGGCTTTAGGCCTTCCCCGGGATTAGGTGCGACAAGGAACTCTACCCGGTCCAACCCATGCCGACCAAATGCCACTCGCTTGCCTTCGATCAACACCCCATTTGGATCCTCTCTCCACTCAATCTCAACCGCAAATTGAGCATCTTCCATGTTGAGCTCTGCCAGATCTTCAGTGATTGCCTCCGACAACTCCCTTGCAGAATCCCGGCGAGTCTGCGTGAGCTGCCCACCAAGCATGGCGAGCCGAGCCAATAGTTCATCCTCTTCCACCCTCAGCGCTTCCAGGCGCTCTTCCGAGTGAATGATGCTCTCCAATTCCTCACCTGCCCCGGCCGAGTACCGGAGGATTGCCTCGACATCGTCCCCGTATTTGCGTTGGAGATCGTGGATCACACTCAGGCGGGCCTCGACCTCATCCAATCGCATCGGATCGGGCTGAACCTCTTCGAGATAGGTCCGCAGCTCCGACGCCAATTGACTGAGCTCCTCAACCAAGCTTTGTGCCCGTTGGCTAACACCCGTCATCGCAGGATCGATCTCGGCCAGACTTATCAGCGCTCCCGTTGCCTCGCCCATCCTTTCTTCGGCGGAGGCACGATCGCCGATCGTCTCTTCTAGTGCTCCCCGCGCATTGAGCGCCAGGCCCGCAAGTTTTTCTGCATTTGCCAGGCGATCCCGATCCGTCTTCAGTTCTGAAACCTCTCCTGGCCTCAGCCGCGCGGTCTCGATCTCATCAATCTGATAGCGTAGAAGATCCTCGCGGCGAGCGACTTCACGCTCGGCGTTCTCCAACTGCTCCCTGTCCCTACGCACAGCGACGATGCGCCGGTAAGCCTTCGAGTATTCATCCAGATCGGCGTGCGCAAATCGATCCAGCAATGGCAGATGCTCGCTCACCCTGAGCAAGCTGAGATGCTCCGACTGGCCGTGGACGTCTACCAGCCACTCCCCGATCGTTCTCAGCAAAGCCAGGCTGACCACGCGTCCGTTGATGCGGCACAAGTTCCGGCCTTCACGGCGAATCTCCCGGGCCAGCACGATGAACCGTGGATCATCAGCGAGCTGTTGCTCCTCAAGCAGCGTGTGCACTTCGGCCAGATCACTTGGCTCCATCTCAAAAATGCCCTCGACCAGCGCGAGCTCGGCTCCTTTGCGCAGCATAGTGGCATCTGCCCGGCCGCCAAGCAGCATCTCAACCGCATCGATGATGATGGATTTGCCAGCGCCTGTCTCGCCGGTGAGGACCGTAAAACCCGGCCCCAGATCGAGCTTCAGTTCCTCAATGATTGCGAAGTTGACGATGCTTAATTGAGTCAGCATTTAGATGCGGATCCCGCGCAGGCGATAGAACAAGGTCCCGATCATCAGAGCTCCATAGGCTAGCGGCCAGAGCAGACTCGAACCCACCCGGAGCAACAGACCGGGATCGAATCCCCCCGATCCGAAGATCATGAATAGCCCAAAAGGGGCTATTCGGATCAGACCGTACGCCAGCACTCCCAGGCCTGCTCCCACAGCGGCTGCCATGGGTAAATTGCGGCTGCGCCCGCCGCGCATCGACAATCGCACGAGCTCGGCGATCCCGCCGCCGGCTACTGGTGCCAATATGAGTCCAAAGAATCCCAGGAAACTGAGTATTCCGACTGCAATTGCGGCACCGACCCACGCGATCACCGTTGCGAGTCCGACCTGCAGGTTGCTTGCGGTCTCGAAGATTTCCTGTTGGTCACGCACGCACTCTCTGCAGCGGTAACCCACGGGCGTCTGCACGGCGCAGTCGACGCATATTGGTTTGTCGCAGCGATTGCATCGGAGGCTGGTCACGCGCCCGGGGTGATTGACACAGACAAGGGCGGCTTCTGTCACTGACCCTTCTCCGAAGTTGGATTTTGGCTCATACGCGAAGTGAGGTTGCGATAGAAGTAATCCGGGTCTTGTAGTCGAGCAAAATGCACGACGTTGTCTGCCGCCCGCAGTTCAACACGGTCCCGATCCTCGAGCGATACGGGCAGACCCCCATCAACGCTCAGGATGGCCTGGTGATCGGTCCGTACTTCGACTCGCACCGACGAGCCCTCATGCAGGACAATCGCTCGATCCACGGAGAGATGGGGGGCCACCGGCACAATCACGACGTTGCGAAGCTCCGGGGAAAGGATCGGGCCTCCTGCGGCCAGTGCGTAGGCTGTGGATCCAGTGGGCGTCGCCACGATGAGGCCATCCGCTACGTAGGTGGTCAGGTACCGCCCATCAATCTCCGTGACCAAATCCACCGGTCGCACGAGTTCCCCTCTACCGATAAAGCACTCGTTCAGAACTTCCCATGAGCCGAGTCCTTTATCGCCGCGCAGATGATCCGCGCGGAGCATCATGCGCTCCTCAAGCCAATAATCGCCGTCCATCACACGGCTGAGCGCTTGCTCCCACTCCGGCTTGCGCACCTCGGTTAGGAATCCGAATCGACCCAGGTTGATGCCCAGGATCGGGATATTTAGCGGGGCGCAGAGGTGTCCGGCCCTGAGCATCGTTCCATCTCCCCCAAGCACGATGCAAAGATCCACAGGCTGCTGGGTTATCTGATCGCGAACCTGGTCATCATTCAGTGGCCCCCAATACGCTTCGCCCGGCAGGTGCTGACTAATGGTTTCGGCCAATTCAACTGCCTCCGGCATCTGCGGATTGGCGAGCACCGCAAAGCGCCCGGGGGATCGTGGCTTGGCCGCAGGCCCGCTTGTGGAACTGCTCATTAGGATTCCCGGTTCAACCGGTCCTCCATCGAATGCAGGGCGGATTTCAACTCGCCTTGCTGCAGGCTGGTGGTGAGATCTCCGCGCGTTCGCTCCACAATCCCTCGGACGACGTCCGTGAGTCTGCGCAGCTTGCCCGTTATGGCGTCCGGGAAGTCCACTGTAACGAGCAATCCATATATCTCGTCCATCATTTCGAGCAGTCGCTCTGCCTCCTCCGACCGATCGTGGCGCAGAATGTCCAGCGTGCGTCGGCGCAATTCTCCCGCCGCTTCTCCAAGACCTCCCAGATATGCGGCGTACTCGACCCCCAGATCATCTGGGTCTGGTAGCGCTTCACCCGACAGGAGCGCGTAAACGATCGAAGCCTCCGCGTACTCCTTCAATGCATCTTGGGTGTAGCCCGCGTGGTAGAGATCCGGATAAGGTTCGAGTTCCTTACGAAGTGCTTCCTTGATCTCCCGTGCTTGCTGCAGGTGCTCCTGGGCCAGATCGCGCTCGTCTCGATGCGCGGCTCGAATGGCGGTTGCGCAGTGGCGAATCAGTGTGCGAGATCGCTGCAGGGCCAGGTCGCGGGCGGCGTTCTTCCCATCCAAATAGGCCAGAATTCGCTCACCAATTCCGTCTAATGACTTCAGCTCGCTCACTCGCTGCCCGGCTCCTCGGGCGGAGCAGGCTTAAACAACTGGCTCGCCAGATGGGGCCCCTCCGGAAGCTGAATCTCACCGAACTGGGATTCGAATCGAGCGATGTGATCGTTCAGGGCTCGTAGAAAGAGCTTGGCGTTCAGGCCGGTCATTACGACCCGCGCCTTCACTTTTGCGCGCGGAATGCGCGGCATGACCTGCGCAAAGTCCATCACGATCTCAGAGGCAGAATTTGTTACCATGGCGAAGTTCGCGTAGATGGGGTCCAGATCAGCAGGTACTTGGACCTGCACCTGTCCGACAGGGGCTTTAGGTTGGTCTGTCATTGGGATGCTCCGTATATGGGGGAGGCCCTCGAGCACTGCTCGAGGGCCGTATTGGGTTGTAAGCGCCTAGAAGGGGATTTCTTCTTCCGTGGCAGGGCCCAGTTCCTCCGCAGCCATCGCATCATCCCGGCCGCCCAGGAAGCGGACGGTCTGTGCATTGACCTCAAAGGAGGCCGCCGGGGATCCATCCTGCCGGTTCCAGATGCGAGGGTTGCCGTTTTCGTCCGGAACCAGGCGTCCCTCCACCAGAACCTGACGGCCTTTGCGCAGGTATTGATGCACGGTCTCCGCCTGGCGTCCCCAAACAGACACCCGGAACCAGACCGTCTCGTCCACCTTCTCGCCTGAGCTGTCGGTGTAGCTCCGGTTCGTGGCGACAGACATGTTCGTCACCGCCTGACCACTCGGCGTGTACCGCATCTCCGGATCGCGGCCGAGATTGCCAACAAGAACGATTTTGTGAAACATAGGGGTTCCTTTCCGGTGGGGGGCGGTCTTTCGTTACGACCCGGGCGGCCGTTGCGTGGTTCAGTAGTAGTCCCACCGTACTAGAACAATTGTACTAATTAATCGGGGTTTGTCAAGTCCGCACTGTGAATCTGTGAGGCTATCCGTGCAGAATCTTATCCAACGCCCCAATCAATTGCCGAACGTTCTGCTCGCGTGCCGAGTGGCCCATCAGGCCGATTCGCCAAACCTTGCCCTTCATCTCACCTAATCCGCCGGCGATGGCAATGTTGTATTCCGCCCGCAGCCGTCCACGAACCGCCGCTTCATCGACACCCTCTGGCACTCTTACGGTCGTGACCGTGATCATGCGATAGGGCTCCGGCACTACCATCGTCATATCCAGTCCTTGCAGGCCCTCCCACAACATCTCCGCGCTGGCTTGATGACGCGCCCAGCGCGCCTCCAGCCCTTCTTCGGCCACAATACGCAGCCCTTCGTACAGCGCTAGATTTGACGAGATCGGTGCCGTGTGATGATAGGTACGCTCCTTGCCCCAGTACTTCTGCACGCCGCTCATATCGAAGTACCAGTTGGCGACCCGCGTCTTTCTCTCGGCTAAGGCTTTCTCTGCGCGCGACCTGAGCGTGATCGGCCCCAAGCCCGGTGGGCAGCTCAGGCACTTCTGGCTGCCACTGTAGCAGACATCGATGTCCCATTCATCGACGAGCACCGGGCTGCCGCCCAGGGTGGCCACAGTGTCTACCACCAGCAAACCGCCCTGTGCGTGCACCAGGTCTGCGAGACCCTCCAACGGCTGCAGCGCGCCGGATGAGGTCTCGCCATGCACGATGGCCACCACCTTTGCCGGACGAACTTGCAGCGCTTGCTCGATCTCCTCCAGTGCGAACACCTCGCCCATCGGCCGACGGATGGTTTGGACCTCCCCTCGATACCTATGGCACATGTCTTCAATGCGTTCGCCAAAGAATCCATTGACACAGACCAGTACCGGGTCTCCGGGCTCGATCATGTTAGACAGTGAGGCTTCCATTGCCGCGCTGCCCGTTCCGCTGACCGGGATGGCGAAGGCATTCTCGGTCTGGAAAGTGTAGCGCAGTAGGTCCTGGATGCGATCCATGGTCTCTAAGAAGATTGGATCCAGGTGGCCCATCATGGG
>JBGMQN010000093.1:27071-34932 GCA_048054495.1 Anaerolineales bacterium | reverse complement strand
AATGTTTGAGATCAGCGAGTTGGCACGTGACAAGATCAAAGAGCGACTGCGGGAAGTCAACCGACCGGAGCTGGCGCTTCGCGCGGAGATCGTCGGCCGTTCGGAAGACGATTTTCACTACCGTCTGAGCTTCGTGCCTGAAGAACTTGACCGGCCCGACGACGAAGCAATCACAACCGACGGTTTGACGGTGCTTGTGGACCCGGTGAGCAGCCGCTACCTGGACGGTGCGCGATTGGACTACGTAGATGAATCAGATGAGTCGGGGTTCAAGTTCGACAACCCCAATCCGCTGTGGCACGATGAGCACGCGCGCGAGGTCAATGAGATCATCGCAAGTCAAATCAACCCCTCCATAGCCATCCATGGTGGACACGTCACGCTGTTGGACGTTCAGGACGAGGTTGCCTATGTCAATATGGGCGGAGGCTGCCAGGGCTGCGGCCTGGCCAGTGTGACGCTGCGACAAGGTGTGGAGAAGATGATCATGGAAGCCGTGCCTTCCATCAAGAGGCTGGTCGATACCACCGATCACACACTCGGCGTCAACCCATATTTCCAGCGGCAGACCAGCGGCGAGTCTCCGCTCGCCTAACCATCCCCCTAGAGCGAATCCACCTCGGAATGAGTGACGTGGCTCGATCGTGTCCCTACTCTCTCAGCCACAGATGATCCGCGTCAGATATCCAGACCAATCGACGCGAATTCCTTCTATAATGACTGCGCCCCCTTGTTGGGCACGATAAGCTTCAGGAGAATCAATGAAGGAGATCGGCTGTGAGGAACTCAAGGCCAAAATCGATCGCGGCGACGATTTCA
Organism: Anaerolineales bacterium; assembly: GCA_048054495.1. Classification (GTDB taxonomy): domain Bacteria; phylum Chloroflexota; class Anaerolineae; order Anaerolineales; family E44-bin32; genus JADFRG01. The sequence goes on along the minus strand of JBGMQN010000093.1, from coordinate 34,113 downwards.
AGCTCGTGATGACACTGGGGGACCTGGCCTTCCAGGGCAAACACATACCCGGCTCCATTAGTCTGCATGAGCCTGAGGCCCTGTTGGCAGAGCTCGATCCAGAGGAGAACATCGTGGTCTATTGCTCGGACCGCTTGTGCCCTGCCAGCATGATGGCCTACAACTATCTCGAGGCCCAAGGCTACAAGCACGTGCGGCGCTTCTCCGGCGGACTCGCAGAGTGGGATGCAGCAGGTTATCCGCTGCAGGGCGCACTCGTCGAAGACGACTAAGCTCTCGTCCAGCAATCCCGTCGCACAAATAACAACCCCACAGGGCGTACCGTTGATTCGGATCGGAGTGGCTATGGGCCAAAGCCTTGGTCGCGACCCGCTGGCCCTGGTCTTGATCTTGCTGGCCGCCGCGGCGGTTTTCTTTGTCTTTGGCGTTCGACGATTCCGCTATGATCTATGAGCGTATGATCTGTGAGAGGCGAGTGACAGGAGAATTGAGATGAGCGATGAGAATAGTACAGGACTGAAGTGGCGTATCGCGTTTTCTATTATTTCGTCCATGATCTGGCTGATCTTCATCGTGGCCTGGGTCGGCTTTGGATGGAACGATTTTGAGACTGGAGAGAACGTCGCCGTGCTGTGTATCTCGTCGGTGGTCTGGCTGGGATCGAATGGCCTGGTTTGGGCCATCTGGCCCAGCCGCTCCGAAGACGATGAGGAGGCTGCCTAATAGTTAGCTGAAGAATACAAGACTGATGGTCAACGAACAAGCATCATGAGCAAATGCTTGATTTCGCTCCACCCGACAGCGATTCCAGTCGTAACGATGGCAGCAATTGATGGGCCGAAGTCAAGAACAAAACACGCGCGAGCCCGCGTGCGACCAGCTAGAGGCTCCCCTCGCCCGCCCGCGCCTTGGCAGTCTTTCCTGTCCATCCCAAGTGGGTGTGGTCGAAGGAATCCGGATACTTCAATCCGTACCCGACCACTCGATCGAGACTCGAGTGTGCGAGCATGATCACGCCGATCAATAGCAGGATCTGGCTTCCGAGCAGGACTCCAACCAGGTAGGCGGCGATCGCAATCCCCTTGTGATGTGCGTTATTGTAAGTGGTGGCCCCGATCCGGGGTCCGGCCAGGTAGCCCAGGGCGCTTAGATCCGGCGCGAGAAACAGCACCAGGAACACCCACCAGGTGTAGCCCAGCTCGGTAAATAGATAGACGGCCAGAAGGAAGAGTGCAAACTCCTCCAGCCTAAGCAAATTCCTCATATTCCTCACCTTCCCTATTTTGGAAATACCGCAGGGATCTAGCGGTCCGTTCTTGCAGAAGTGCGAACGTCCCGTACTAAGATACCCGTCTTCTATGAAGCTTGGGGTGATCTCGCGTACGGTCTCCTCTCTCCGCTTCCTGCATACGGGGGATCGCGCGGGATTGGCCAATGAGCAATTTGAGCAGAAGGATCTGCGCTCCTTGGGTGCTGGACGTAAAGAGCACCACACTCGGAGGCTACAATTGAGAATATGCTCGACCTCAATTTGGGGCGGAATTCGAATAGGCCCGTGAAATGAGGCAAGGAGGCCCCGATAGCTAAACCCGTTATTCTTACCATCGACGATGAGCCACAGGTGTTGAACGCCGTAGAGCGCGATCTGCGCCAGCACTACCGCGGCGAGTACCGGATCGTCAAAGCCAGCTCCGGAGCACAGGCCCTGGAGGCAGTCCAGGGACTCAAGCACCGCAATGACCCGCTGGCGCTCTTTCTCGCCGACCAGCGCATGCCGGGTATGACCGGTACCGAATTCTTGGCAGAGGCCATGCTGCTTTACCCCGAGGCCCGCAAAGTGTTGCTAACGGCATACACGGACACCGAGGCCGCCATCGAGAGCATCAACACCATCGGCCTCGATCACTATTTGATGAAGCCGTACGAGCCGCAGGATCTCTATCAGCTGCTTGATGATCTGCTCGAGGTGTGGCACGAGGATGTGGAACTACCGTACGACGGGATACGAGTAGCAGGCACCCTGTGGTCACCGGGCAGTCACGCGACAAAGGACTTCCTGGCACGCAATCGCATTCCCTATCAGTGGCTGGACATTGAAGCCAACTCAGAGGCCCGTCAGCTGGTGGAGGCCACAGCGCAGGGCGGGCATCACCTCCCGCTCGTATTCTTCCCCGACGGCGAGGTGCTCATCGAACCCGATAACCGAACCCTGGCCGAGAAAGTGGGGCTACAGACAGAGGCCAAGGAGGCCTTCTACGATCTCATCATTGTCGGCGGCGGCCCGGCTGGCCTGGGGGCGGCAGTCTACGGAGCTTCTGAGGGCCTCAGCACAGCGATGATCGAACGACATTCGACCGGCGGCCAAGCCGGTACCAGCTCGCGCATCGAGAATTACCTGGGTTTTCCAAAAGGGCTGACCGGCGCAGATCTGGCCAGCCGGGCCCACGCGCAGGCCAAACGCTTGGGTGCTGAGATTCTGACCGCAGTCGAAGCTACCAAGATTGAGGACGACGGGACATACCGGCTCGTGACCTGCTCGAACGGCGACGAACTCAGCTGCCGCGCCCTTGTCATCGCCACCGGCGTGACCATCAAGGAGCTCGATGTACCCGGCGTTGCTGAGCTTGCAGGCCGGAGCGTATATTACGGTGCCTCCCTCACGGAGGCCGCCTATTACAAAGATCAGCATGTGTATGTCGTAGGTGGGGCGAACTCGGCGGGTCAGGGAGCAATGTTCTTTTCTCGCTTCGCTAACAAAGTGACCATTCTTGTACGGGGCAGCTCTATGGGCATCACGATGTCTCAGTACCTGGTAGACCAGATCGATGAGACGGAAAATATCGAAGTCAGGACGCGCACCACGGTACAAGAAGTGAGCGGCGAGGAGAAGCTCGAAACCATCACGATAGAGGACCATGACACGGGCGATATTGAGACCGTTCCTGCTGCAGCTCTATTCATTTTCATTGGTGCTGAGCCGCACTCAGATTTGGTCGATGGAGTGCTCGAACGCAATCGTGCTGGTTTCATTTTGACTGGGCCGGACCTGCGCAAAGTCAATGGCGGACGCAAAGTGTGGCCGCTGAAACGTGACCCTTTCCTGTTGGAAACCAGCGTTCCTGGAATCTTTGCCGCAGGCGACGTGAGGCAAGGCGCAATACGGCGGGTCGCCTCCGCCGTCGGCGAGGGCGCCATCGCCGTCAGCTTCGTTCACCAATATCTCAAGACTGTCTGATGTATGACTTCCTGCGCACAGTAGATCTGTTCGCCGAGCTTTCGGATTCCGACCTGCGTCGCCTCTGCCAGGACCTGTCGGAAGTGCGGTTGGCTGCGGGTGAGGAGTTGTTTGCCGAAGACGCCCCCGGAGATAAGGCTTACATCATCCGGAAGGGGAAAATGGAAATCCTGACCTCTTCTGGCGGGCGAGAAGTACTGATTTCTGTACGACAGGTAGGAGAACTTATCGGGGAGATGGCGCTCCTTGAAAACGTCCCTCGTAGCGCGACCGTCCGAGCCCACGTAGACAGCCTGGTACTTGCGATTGAGAAGGAGCACTTTGATGCTCTGGTCGACCGAAGCCCGTCTGCACTGAAGAGCATGCTACGCACGATTTTGGCTCGCCTGAGAGAAACTCAAGAAGTGCTCTATGAGAGCGAACGCATGGCAATCCTCGGCACGCTGACCGCTGAGACGGTCCACGATCTCAACAACCCCAGTGCCGCCATCCAACGCGCCGCCGACCAGCTGGGACCTGAATTAGAGGCTCAGAAGGAAACGCGAAAGGATCTCAGAGAGCTCGGGCTGACCAAGGAGCAGATGGAAGTTTTGTCGCGGGAACAGACCAGAGGCATGGAGCGCGCGTCAAGCCCTCCGGAGCTTGACGCTCTGGCCCGGAGCGACCGCGAGGCTGAGCTTGAAGCCTGGCTGGAGGTGCGGGGTGTCGAGGATGCTTGGGAAATCGCTCCGACGCTTGTGGACCTGGGTTTTGAGGAATCCGACCTTGCGCTTCTAGGCGATCAATTCGCTGAGGAGCAGCTGCCGAAGGTCCTGGGCTATTTATCCCGTGATTTCTCAGTCCAGCATCTGCTGGCCGAGATCCGGAGCGCAGCCACAAGCATCTCAAATATCATCAAGGCCTACAAGTCCTATGTGTACCTGGATCAGGCCCCGGTGCAGGGCGTGAACATTCATGAAGGATTGGACGGCACATTGCTCATCCTGGGCGGAAAACTTAAAGAGGGCATCAGTGTGCGAAGGGAGTATGCTCCCGATCTGCCGGAGATCATGGCGTATGGAAGTGAACTAAATCAGGTCTGGACCAACCTCATCAAGAACGCTGTGGATGCAATGGAAGGCAAAGGCGAGATCGTCTTGCGCACCCGGATCGATAACGGATGGGTGGTGGTCGAAATTCAAGACAACGGGCCCGGCATTCCTGCGGAATTGCAGGAGAGGATCTTCGAATCGGGTTTCACCACGAAGTCGCGTGGTAAGGGGACCGGTTTGGGCCTGGGCAGCAGCCGCAAGATTATCGAAGAGCGACATCGAGGGGAGATTAATCTCACTTCAGAACCCGGGAACACTCGTTTCGAAGTCCGGCTGCCGCTAAACTTTGAGGCAATCTAGGGATTGAGGTATGGCTTTACAAACCGAAGCGCCGGACAAGAAGACGATCTTGGAGCAGGTCAAGGTCATTGCAGTGGTTGGCCTATCGCGGCGTGAAAGTCGGCCAGGATACTACGTGCCGGCCTACATGCATGCCGCAGGATACCGCATCATCCCGGTCAATCCTCATCTCGAGCAGGCCTTTGGCGAGAAGGCTTATCCTGACCTTCTCTCTATCCCCGAGCCGGTCGATATGGTCGTAATATTTCGGCGAAGCGAAGACGTGCCGCCGGTGGTTGATGCGGCAGTCGAAATCGGGGCAAAGGTGGTTTGGATGCAGCTTGGCATTGTCAACGAAGAGGCTGCTGCCAAGGCGCGTGCGGCGCGCCTGCAGGTGGTCATGAACTCCTGTATCAAGATCGACCATCAGCGCCTGCTTGAGGGTACCTGACCTATTGTTTTGGAACCTTTTTCTCGCGCACTTGCTGGGTGACTTCCCGCTCCAACCCATGTGGTTGGTGCGCTCCAAATCCCAGTTGTGGGGGCTGGTGCTGCATGCCAGCATCCACCTACTCACCATGCTACTGCTGGTGGGAGCGTTCCGAAGCGAGATTTGGCCTCAGGTCCTGGCGCTCGCCACCTTCCATTTTGTCGTTGATGTGGTGAAGTATCGAACCACAGAGGACCGTCCTGAATGGACGGTAAGTTCCTATTTCATCGACCAGGCCGTCCACATCCTGTCGCTTATCGTGGTGTCCGCTTGGATCGACACTATCGTGCCCGAGGCCGGGTCAGCCTTCAACACCGCCCTGGTGATCTACATCAGCGGTTATATCCTTGTCACCCATGTCTGGTTCGTGACCGAGAAAACCGTCATTCATGAGGATTCTGGCTACTACCGTGAAGTGCAATCGACGCTGTGGCCGCGCATGATCGCGCGGGCCACCTTCCTGACCGTCCTTCTCGCGGTGGGGACGTTCGGATTTGGTATCGCTGCGGCGCTTCAACTCCCCTATTACAGGGATTCGTACTGGCGGCGAGCTCTGATCACTGACCTCATCATTGCGGTGGTCATAGCGATCAGTATCGGTCTCGCAATCAGCTCTATCTAGCAACCCGCATCCACCGTGACAGACCGGCGCCTTGCGCGCCGAAGCCTCATCTCCTTCCCGATTCCGTGCTCCTCTCCATATCCGTGAAGACAAACGTGACAATTCCTGTCGGCAGATTCAATGCATCCTGCTCTTTTGGTAGCTTATCTCGATGCCCGAGCAGTTGATTTGCAACCCGCTCTAACGAGTTTTTGTCTCACCACTCGTGTATCTTAGTAGAGAATGCAACGACGTTCAATTCGATTGACGTTCCCTTTGGTACAAGGCGGCTATGGTTGGCCCTTGACCAGGGGATTGATAATCTGAACGGGCGATATCCCGATGAGTATGGACGAAATCACACGGCCTAGCCGAGCTAGACGGGTCCGGCAGAAACATCCACTGCGGTCCACGATACTTGTGGGTCTGATCATGGTTCCCGTGATCTGCGGCCTCACCTTCGCTGCCGCGGCCTATGCCTCGACGACCGCCGCGCGTTTGCCACCCGTAAGCTCCGAGGTGTTGGCCCGGATCGCGGCCGCGATGCTGCCTACCCCTCCGAGCCCGATCCCTCCGCCATCCGTGACCCCGCTTCCCACGTTCCGGCCCGCCGATACAGTAACGGCCGCTCCCCTTGCGCAACTCTCCTCTCCCCTGCCGAGCACCGCCACTCCCACCGCCTCGCCCTCCGGGACCGCTACCGAGAGCGCAACGCCCACACAGACTGCGACGCCGACGGAAACCGCCACGACCACCTCCACTCCCACACCCTCCCCGACATCAACGCCGACCCCCACCCGGACACCGACCGCGACTCGAACTCCCACTGCAACCCTTCCCCCGCCCACCGCTCCTCCACCTACCCTCCCGCCTCCTACGGCAACCAGCGGGCCGCCGTCGACATCGACCTGGACCCCTTCTCCACCCCCAAGCTCAACACTGGATCCGAGCTGCAGTCCTTCCGGTAACGATGGATACGAGAGCACGCTAGTGGCCCTGATCAATGCGGAGCGACAGAGCCGGGGTCTGACTCCCTATAGCTCTCAAGGTCAACTCCAAGCGGCCGCGAGGAGCCACGGCACGGATATGGCCTGCAACGACTTCTTCTCGCATACGGGCTCGGATGGTTCGAGCGTAAGGGATCGCGTGAGCGCGCAGGGATACACTTGGTCGTGGGTGGGCGAGAATCTCTTCGCCGGCGGCAGCGCCTCGCCGCAATCCGCTTTTGATTGGTGGATGCTTAGCCCTCCGCACCAGGCGAACCTGATGAACTCCAACTACACCGACATTGGGATCGGCTATATCTACGAGCCCAACAGTCTGTACAAAGGGTATTTCACGGCCGT